>CAZMVS010000128.1:0-4030 GCA_964569525.1 uncultured Planctomycetales bacterium | reverse complement strand
CTGCAAAAAGCTGGCGGCTACGGTATTGGTCACCGGCCCTTCCACCGCCCGCCGAATGATCGGTGCCTTCTGCTCGCCGAAAGCCAACAGGATAATTTGCCCCGCTTCCAATATGGTCCCCACACCCATAGTAAGAGCCCTGCGGGGAACATTAGCTTCACCAAAAAAGCCGGCGGCGGCGTCCCGGCGAGTCACCGGGTCCAGGGTAATCAAACGAGTGCGAGACCGGCGGGAAGAGCCGGGCTCATTAAAACCGATATGCCCGGTTCGCCCAATGCCCAAAAGCTGAATATCAATTCCACCGGCGGCCTTGATTTGTTCCTCGTATTCCCGACAGTAATCTTCCACCTCTTCTTCGCGAATGGCCCCGTCTGGAATATGAATGTTTTCCGCCGGTATGTTCACGTGATCAAAAAAGTTTTCCTGCATCCAGCGATGGTAGCTCTGGATACTGTCGGGCGACATGGGGTAATACTCGTCGAGGTTGAAAGTCACCACCCGGGAAAAGTCCAGCCCCTCCTGTTGGTGCATACGAATCAACTCGCGGTAAATCCCCACGGGCGTATTCCCGGTGGCCAGGCCGAGAACAGTTTGCCCGCCCTGCTCATTATGACGTTTGATTTCCCGGGCGATGATGTCAGCCGCCCTGCAGGAAGCCTCCGTACTATCCAAGCAAATGTACGTGGGGATATTTTCCAGGCAGGCAAATTTTTCACCCGTCAAGATCGGTTCTTTTCGTAACAAGGCGTCTCTCCAGGGTATGTTCGAGGCAAATCTTCAGAAGCAAAAAGTGCAAAGCGCAAGACACGCCAGCCCGGCGGAAAGGCTCAACTTCCGGTCATAGGCAACCGACAACGGATCGGCCGCTGCTTGCACTCTAAAAACCTCGGCCTCAGGCAGGCGTCTTATACGTTGGCCGCCAGGTAGTAGGTAATCCCGGTCAGGCTCGCCAAAAATCCGGTCTGCATTATTTCCAGGAAATTACAGCCCGTGGTCTGCAAAAGCACCGAACCGGAAGCGATGAACATGATCCAGCGATAAATTCTCGTTTTTCTTGTCATATCTACTCCGATACTAAACAGGATGCGGTCCGATCGACCCGGGGCCAAGCCCCTTTCAAGCGATTTCCTTATCCAAGCCTGCAGTCTAATCCCCCCTGCCGGCGAGTCAACACCTTTCCCATCCTCCAAGAAGCCCGCCGGGCAATAAATTTTTGTTTTTAGCTTAAGACCGATATCTCCCCAACCGATATGCCGGGGCAAACGGATACTTGCGCATCGCTTGATGTGCAAAGATGATAAGGCTTGTCACGTCCTTTGAAAAAACGGAGTTTGAAACAATGTCTAGTACCAAATCGAATCGTACCCGTACTTCTACCAGGAACACGCGCAGTCGGACCACGTCCGCCGGCCGTAAGACCCGAACTTCCACCGCGGCAGGAAAATCCAAAGCCTCCGCCGCCCGTAAGACCAAGGCCTCTGCCGCTCGCAAGACCCAGACTTCCGCCGCGAGCAAAACGAAAACCACGGGCGCCCGAAAGAGTCGTTCCACAGCCGCCGGCAAAGGTCGCTCGTCGGCCGCCTGCAAGACCACCAGCCGATCTTCGCGAAGTACCAAAACCACGGCCCGCAAGTCGCCGAGCCCCAGCCGCTCTTCCGCCGGCCGTAAGACCACTGCTACACGTTCCAGTCGTAGCAGCGCCGCCCGCGGTACGAAATCAGCAGCCGGTCGTTCGTCTGCTACCAAAACACAGGCCCGCAAACGCACCACCGGTGCGCGAAAAACCGGCCCTTCACGCACTACGAGCAAAGGCAGAAGCCGAAGCTCCGCCGCTCGAAGCCGGCGCTGATCAAGAATTTGAAAGTACAACAACCAACATAATTTGATTGAACAAGTCGAATGCAGTACCGGCGAATCAATACATCCGCCGGCCGCAAATGAAAAATGATCAGGTATAACAGACACGGAGGTCTGTGCAAACTTGATTGACAATTCGACGTGTCAGCCTGAAAAGGCCCGCTACTACAAAATAGTGGGCCTTTTTCCTTGTCCGCTCCTGGGGTATGGTAAAGCAGGTGAAGCAATTGCCGTCAGAAAGTTCGTACAACACAAACGGAGGATCAATGGCCATTCGGGTCAATTTATTGATCGGCTGTACAGCCGGTGGAAAAAGCCGGGTAGGTCTTGAGCTGGCCCGGCGGTTCGAAGGGGAAATTCTCTCCGTCGATTCCATGAAGATTTACCGGCGGATGGATATCGGCACCGCCAAGCCGTCGCCGGAAGTTCGCCGCCGGATACCCCATCACGGCATCGACATCGTGGAACCGAGTGATTCGTTCAGCCTGGCGGATTATCTCGATTACGCCGACCAGGCCATTCGGGCGATTGATAAGCACAACAAGCCGGTATTGGCCGTCGGGGGAACCATGCTTTACGTGCGTGGCCTGACCGCCGGCGTCTTCCAGGGCCCGGGAGCCGATGCGCAATTCCGGGCCAAAATCCGTCAACGAGCCAAAGAACAGGGCCAGGAAAAACTCCATGCCGAACTGGCCCGCATCGATCCGGAAGCCGCCCAGCGTATTCATCCCAATGATATCCGCCGCATCGAGCGGGCTTTGGAGGTATTTCACCTTACCGGCCAACCGATCAGCGAACTACAGACCCAGTGGGAGCAAAGCAGCGGGCCTTACGATTGCCGGATCGTGGCCCTGCGGCGGCCCAAGGAAGAGGCCAACCGGCGGATCAATGCCCGGGTAAAAAGGATGATCGAAGCCGGCCTGGTGGAGGAAGTCAAAACGCTGCTGGCCGAACCAAAAGGAATCGGATCCCAGGCCGCCCAGGCCGTCGGCTACGCGGAAATCATCGCCCACCTGCGCGGAGAAATGCCCCTCGACAAGGCCATCGAAAAAATCAAGATCAATACCCGCCGGCTGGGCAAGAGTCAGCGGACCTGGATGCGGCGGATCCCCGGTATTACTTTTCTGGACGTGGCGGAAGAGGAATTGCCGGAACAGATAGCCGATCGGGTAGCCGATATTTGGAACCTGGAATAATCATAAGCCCAAGGGCAAGCACCGCCGCGCACGCCCGCACCAAAAAAGACATAAGTTTTTATATAACAAATGCTTAAACCGGATATTCGAAAGCATAACCAATATCCATTCAGAGGAAAGGCCCGTTCCCGTCGATATGTAGATCACCGATAACGATGGGAAAGGTCTGTCCATGGAGTATGCTGCTCTGACATTCTGGCTGTTGGTCATCGTGTTCGCCGCCTTGGGTGTGCATCAGATCTGGAGTTCGCTGGTTCGGCCGAAGGTGGTCAATTCCATCCTGCTGCCGGGAACCCTGGTGGCCCAACTGGGCTATGTACTGGGCCTGCTGATCACCGGGGGCACGGTCAACAATACCTCCCTGATCAAGGACGACGAATCGGGCGAACCGCAGACCGATAGCGACAACCAGACCCGTATCCCCGTGGTGGGCACAATCATCATTGCCCTGTTGCCCATGGTCGGCTGCGCGGTGGCGATCTACTGGGCGGCGCGGTATTTCGGCATGGACATCCTCGCGGGCATGGTGACTTCCGGCGATGCTCAATTGGCCTTACCCACCAGCCTGCCCCTCTTTTTCGGAGCCATGAGGGAATGCGTGGACCTGGTGGAGCGTTTTCTGCAGGTATTGCAGAGCAGTAATTTAACCGAATGGCGGACGGCCCTGTTTTTATACCTGGTGGTCTGCCTGACCGTACGGATGGCCCCGCTGACGGGAAATATCCGCGGCTCATTAGGTGCGATTTTTATTTTCGGAGTTTTAGCCTTTCTGGTAGGCCAAATCAGCACCGAAGCGGGCGATTCCCTGCAATCCGCCTGGCCGCTGGTCGCCTTCTGCGTGGCGGTATTGCTGTTCCTTTTGCTGGCCAGTTTGCTGATCAAGGGGCTGGTGAATCTGATCCAAACCATATCCCAAAACACCTGACGAAAAATCGCGAAAAAGCGGATTCCACCCGCAACCTGCCGTAAATTTCACA
>CAZMVS010000127.1:0-11672 GCA_964569525.1 uncultured Planctomycetales bacterium | reverse complement strand
ATGAATACCCGTATCCAGGTGGAGCATCCGGTGACCGAAATGGTGACCAATCACGACTTGGTCCAGTGGCAGATTCGAGTGGCGGCGGGGGAGAATCTCAATTTTCGGCAGCGAGATATCAAGCAGGAGGGAGCGGCCATCGAGTGCCGGATCAACGCGGAGGATCCCAGTAACGATTTTCGGCCTTGCCCCGGCGTGATTGAGGATTTTCGCTTGCCGGGCGGTGTCGGCGTGCGGGTGGATACCCATGCCCACGCCGGGATGCGCATCAGTCCCAAGTATGATTCGATGATTGCCAAATTAATCGTGCATAAACCAACACGTGCCGAGGCCATCCATTGCATGCATCGCTGTTTGGAAGAGTTTGTCGTCGAACCGATCCGGACCACGATTCCAATCCACCGTGAAATATTGACCCACACCCATTTTCTCAAGGGAGATGTGGATACTGGATTCATTGAGCGTACATGGTAAAATTCTTGTAATATTGGGCTGACAATGACGAGAGGGAATGAGAAAGGATTAACAACAAAGGGGCGCATCTATGAATACGGTTCGGAGAGGTAACGCAGTGGTCGGCCAGGCCGGCGGCCCGACAGCGGTAATCAATCAGTCCTTGATCGGCATTGTTCAGGAAGTGCAGAAACATGACCACATCAATCGCCTTTTGGGAGCTCGGCATGGCGTACGCGGTATTATCAACGAGCAGTTTTTTGACCTGAGGCGCCAGCCTACCAATATGCTGGAATTGGTTGCCCAGACGCCGGCGGCGGCCTTGGGAGCGACGCGGGACAAGCCGGACGAGGCTTATTGCGAGCGTATCTTCGAGGTGTTCCGAAAGAACGATGTCCGGTATTTCTTCTACATTGGTGGAAACGACTCCGCCAAGACCGCTAACATTGTCAACACCATTGCCGGTGATCACAAGTATGAATTGCGGGTTTTTCACGTACCCAAGACCATCGATAACGACCTGCTGGTGACCGACCACTGCCCGGGTTACGGGAGTGCGGCCCGTTTCGTGGCATCGGCTTTTATTGGCGATAACCTTGACAATCGAGCCTTGAAGGGTGTGAAGATCAACATTCTTATGGGGCGCCATGCAGGCTTTTTGACGGCGGCTAGTATTCTCGCCCGGCAGCGCCCGGACGACGGTCCCCACTTGGTTTACCTGCCTGAGCGACCGTTTGACGTCGATAAGTTTGCCAAGGATGTAGAAGCTACTTTTGATCGCTTTGGGCGATGCGTGGTTGCCGTTTCCGAAGGAATTGCCGATCAGGAGGGAACGCCGTGGGCTGAAAAGGTGCAATTGGAGCGCAAGACCGGCCTGGAACAGGACGCCCATGGTAATATTCAGCTTTCCGCAGGGGCGGGGACAATGGCCGACTTTTTGGCGGGCACCCTCCGCAGCCGATGTAAGACAATCACCCGCGTTCGGGCGGATACCTTTGGCTATCTGCAGCGTAGCTTCCCTGGGTATTACAGCGAAGTGGATGCCTGGGAGGCCCGCCTGGTTGGGCAAATGGCGGTTAGCTACTCACTTGACGAAGGAAACGACGGGAGCGTGGCCCTGCTTCGCTTGCCGAGTACCACCTATACCGTGGGGACCCGCCTGGTCAGTTTGAAAGAGGTTGCTCCGGACGAGCCGCCTTTTACCAAGGTGGTCCCAGATGAATTCATCAACGAGGCAGGCAACAATGTCTTGAATAGTTTCCGGGAATATGCTGGGCCGCTGGTCGGTATTCTGCCCAAGACCGGATGGTTCGAGCAGATTTCTCAACGATAACGAGTACTCAGCGTTCCGTTCAGGATCGCTTTTTGGTCATACTAGTCGGTTCGGCGTGTCAATGGATATGCCGAGCCGATTTTTTTATGGTGGGCAATAAGCCGGGTGGGGAATTTTTAGATGTGGAGGTCGAGGGGTTTTTTGGCAAATCAGTAAAGCGATGCAAAGGCATCTCAATAATTCAGTACGTCGATTCGCTCCGCCTCATACGGCCCGTACTTTAATGGTTTGATCCCCATCACTTTCCAGCCGTCATCCCGCCGAATGAATTGCAATCGCCATCGGCTGGGAAAATTCCGTTGTACAAATTGTTCTCCCCGTAAATCGCAGAACACTTGAAATTCCACAATGGCCGTATCCTGGCCGATGTCCACCTTGTTGTACTGCCAGATACTGGCTTCGTTGACCTGCCAACGTTGTAGAACCATTTCCACTTGTTGTAGGAATATCTGTTTGTCATGCCCCTGGTAATCTTCAAAATTTTTATCCAAATGATCCGCGATAGTTGGCAGGTCGGCATGATCGACGGCGGTAGTCAGCGTTTCGGTTGCCTCCTTCAGTTTTTCACGGTCCGTTTTAACCCAGTATTGAATGAATATCAGGAAGGCGCAGAATCCTAAAGTGATCCACACCGCCCGTCGGCTTCTTTCATTGAACTTCCGTCGATGAATGGCCAATACAACCGCCAGAGCTGCGAACTCCGTCAGCAACAGCAAGGTCAGGTTTTCAAACAACAGGCTGTGAAGGGTATCACTCATGGTAGGCTCGAAGAAGCAATTATTTATCGATATTCTTAACCGGGATTTAAATATACCCGTTTATGTTCAGGCCGACCGTCTTCCACAATGGTTTTCAGCCGGCAGGTGAGCCCCTGCGGCAACCAGGTTTCCGCAGCCGGTTTTTCTTTTGACCGGCGGCCAATCCATTTGCGGATTGTACCATTGCTCCAAGATCGCGTGCAGGTGGTTCGGTTTGCGGCAGGCAATAAAGGCTTCACGAACCGGTTCCGGGCATGGATGTACCTCGCTGTACTTGATACCGAATTTGCGCATGAGTCGGCCGGCCTTTTTCTCGCCATAGAGTTCGATAAGCCAATAGAAATGTTTGCGCACCGTTGCCGCCTGGTCGGCCACTGAAGGAGGCGGCGGTAAAGGTCGGCCATTGAGTAACGCTGCACAATCCCTGAACAACCATGGATTGCCGATACACCCGCGAGCCAATGTCACCCCGTCCACACCGGTTCGCTCCAACATACGCACCACGTCTTTGGCGGTAAACAGATCGCCGCTGCCCAGCACGGTCCGCTCACCCACGTGTTTTTTGACCCGAGCCAAAAAAGACCAGTCACTGTATCCCCTATAGGCCTGACGGACGGTCCGCGGATGAACAGTGACGGCGTCCACGCCGATGGTAAAAACACCGTCCAGAATGGTGAAAAAATTTCGCCGACTTTCCGCTGAATTGTCCATGCCTTGTCGCATTTTGACCATGATCGGTCGGCGGCCGCCAACGGCATCGTGCACGGCCCGCACGATTTCCAGGGCCGTCTCCGGCTGAGCCAGGTGATAGCCGCCCCGCCTTCGGCCGAGCACTTTGCGCACAGGGCAGCCGAAATTAATGTCCACGCAGTCAAAACCCGCTTCGATCAGGTGGTTGGCCGCCTCGGCGAAGGTTCCCGGTTCACTGCCCAGAAGCTGTCCGCCCACCGGGTGATCGTCGAGGGCGCGCTGGCGGATCTTTTGCCGTTTCGGCTTGGTATTGACCAGCACGTGGTCCAGAACGAGTTCGTCAAAAGTGAGCTCTGCCCCATGCAGCCGGGCTACCCGGCGCATGGCCAAGTCGCTGTACCCGCTCAAGGCCGCCTGGACCACAGGAATCTTGAATTGCAAGGTCCCGATGTTAAGCATCGATTTATCGTACTGAGTCCGTGACATGAACTCAACTGCGGGGGGCAGGATCGTAGGAAAGTGGGAATAATGAAGCGAATCGCGCCTTTTTTACATTGCATCTCTAACAATCTCCCCCCATAATCACCTGCCCGGTGATTTGCGATTGCGGATTTCCAAGTCATTCAGATTGCAAGAGAGGAAGACCAATGAGCCAGACAGCTAATTTTGCCGCCGTTGATCTCGGCGCTTCCAGCGGACGAGTTGTTTTGGGTAGCATCGACGACAGCACCTTAACCTTGAATCCGGTCCACCGCTTTTTCAACGGGGGGGTGCGCACCTTGGACGAATATCATTGGCCGACCATGCACCTGTGGAAGGAAATCAAGGCGGGTGTGGCAGAGGCAGCCAAGCAGGGACAACTAACCGGCGTGGGCATCGACACTTGGGGCGTTGATTTTGCTCTGCTTGGTCGGGGCGACGCGCTGTTGGGTAATCCCTTCATGTACCGTGATCCGCGGACTAACGGCATTTTTGAAAAAGCTTTTGAGATCATGCCCCGGGAGGAAATATTCCAGTTTACCGGCATCCAGTTTATGCAATTCAATTCGATCTTTCAGTTGTTGGCCATGAAGTTGGCTGACTCGCCGCTGTTGGACATGGCGGAGACGCTGCTCATGATGCCGGATTTGTTCAACTTCTGGTTTACGGGCCGCAAGTGCGTGGAGTTCAGTGACGCGACGACCACGCAGTTATACGATCCGCGGGCAGGCGGCTGGTCTAAGGAGATCATCGAGCGATTTGGCTTTCCGCAGAAAATATTCGGTGAAATCGTGCCATCAGGAACCGTTCTTGGCCCGTTGCGACCGGAGGTTCAGGAAGAGTTGGGAGTGGAGGACAATGTTTCGTTGATCGCGCCGGCCTCGCATGATACGGGTTCGGCGGTAGCGGCGGTACCGGCAGCCAAGGATCGCCCTTGGGCTTACATCAGTTCCGGAACCTGGTCACTCATGGGTGTGGAAGTCGCTCAGCCGATCATCAACGAGACTTCCAGCAAATACAATTTTACCAATGAAGGGGGTGTCGGGGGGACCTTCCGCTTTTTAAAGAACATTGCCGGTTTGTGGCTGGTACAGGAATGCAAGCGCACTTGGGAACAGGAAGGCAACACCTATACCTTCAGCCGCCTGGCGGAAATGGCCACCGCTGCCAAGCCTTTCGTGGGGATTATCGATCCTGACGATCCGGTCTTTATTCAGCCTGGCGATATGCCCGCCCGGATCAACAATTATCTCAAACAAACCGGACAGCAGCAGATCGACGATCCCGGCCAAATAATCCGTGTTTGCCTGGAATCGTTGGCCATGGCTTATCGGCAGACCTTGGAGCGGATCGAAGAATGTACCGGCAGGCGAATCGAAGTGATTCACCTATTGGGCGGCGGGGTACAGAACAAAACTCTTTGCCGCTGGACCGCGGATACCACAGGCAGAACAGTGATCGCCGGACCGGTGGAAGCGACGGCGGCGGGTAACGTTTGCGTGCAGGCGGTGGCTGCCCGGGTACTACCCGACATCTGGGCTGCCCGCGAGATGATCCGTAATTCCTTCGAAATGATTACTTATGAACCGACCGATACGAGCCAATGGGATGAGCCTTACAAACGATTCGTGGAATTACGTAACTGAAAACGGATCAACGTGGCAGAATAACGGGCAGGCGATTTTCAGCTTGCTTTGAAACACTTGTGACATTATGACAGCGATATGAGCGGTGGGGACACACCTAATCATGACAAGCGGGTTACCGTGGTGGGGATTGACGAGGCGGGTTACGGCCCAATGCTCGGCCCGCTGGTGGTAAGTGCGGCAGCGTTTGACGTACCGGCGGCGTGGCTGAAGAATCAGAATTCGCCTGCGGACGGCGTGGATTTATGGAAGAAGCTGACCGGCAGCGTCGGTAAGCGGGCCAGCCGGCGTGATCCCCGCATGATTGTTGCGGATAGCAAAAAACTGTTTAGCCGCAAGGGCAAAAAGGATGATTTGACCTTGTTAGAACGAACAGTCCTGGGCTTTTTAATGCAAATCGGGGAAAGGCCCGCCGGCTTGGAGTCGCTTTTGCAGGTCGTTTGCCCCCAAGTGTGCGAACAGCTTCAGGACTATCCCTGGTATCAATTGCATGAGGAGCTTTCCCTGCCGATCAGTTGTGTGCCGGAAGATCTTGTCACGCGGAGGAACGCCCTGTCCCGGGAATTGGCGGAGAAAGATATTCGTTTTCTGGGCTTGTTCTCCGAGGTGCTGCTCGAGGGCCATTATAATCAGCTTGTGGATAAGACTCGCAATAAGGCTGTCGTCCTTTTTGGGCGTTCTGCACGCTTAATACAACGGGTGGCCCAAAGCACAAACTCCCAGCCTATGGGAATCTGGGTTGATCGGCAGGGGGGACGCATTGGTTATCGCCGCCCCTTGATGACCGCCTTCGGCGATGCCCGGCTGGAAATCATGGAAGAATCACCCCAGCGAAGTACGTATCGACTGATTCGCCCACAAAATAATTGGTTGTTGAGTTTTGTTACCAACGGGGAAAATCACCATCTGCCTATCGCCTTGGCCAGCATTGCCTGTAAATACGTTCGGGAATTGTTTATGCTTTGTTTTAATCGGTATTGGTCTCGGCAGGTTTGTGATTTGCAGCCCACGGCTGGCTATTACCAGGACGGGCGGCGGTTTTTAGAGGATATCGCCCCGGCTCTGGAGCGGCTGCAACTGGACCGTCGACGATTGGTACGCATGCTTTGATCCTGATCTGGTGACGAATAGTTGCGGGTAAAATTAATTCTTGTCCTCAGCGAGGGATTTTTAAATATAAAAACATTGTCATGGCGCGCGTTATTTGATATTTTCCTTGTCATAATGGTTTTCATTTAATGACTTATCCATGAGGTTATTTGTTATGCCGATTGAGAATTGGTCGGATAACGTCTTACTCGTCGAGTTGGCCGACGACCCGCAATTTACCGAGGATCTCAATACCACCTTGGAAACCGTGGAGGATCGGCCGGACCAAGACGTCGTTCTTAATTTCCAAAGTGTGAATTTCCTTAATTCCTCGAATATTGCCAAGCTGTTGAAACTGCGCAAACAGCAAGTTGCCAACAATCACCGCAAGCTGCGATTGTGTGGAATTAATACCCACGTATGGGGTGTGTTTCTGGTCACCGGCCTGGATAAAATTTTCGACGTTTACGACGACATCGCCAGTGGGCTGGCGAGCTTGTCGTTGGAATAAGACCGGTTCCCAACGAAGTTCCCTTTGTTCGGCCAAATAAAACCCCGGGTCATGGATATACCCGGGGTCAATTGTCTAAATCCAACCTGCCGGTGGATGATTGCTAATTTTCTATTTTTTCCATGGGCTTGGCCGCCACTTTTTCAGGCGGCGAGGTCGGCCAGGGCCGGCCGCTTTCCAGGCGAACCCGTATCAATAACACGGCGGCTTCCAACTGGGGATCGACCATGGGGTAATCGTTTTCGTCCTCCCGGTCCACGTCAAGCTCTTCCTCGGGATCTTTTTCTTCGTCCTCTTTTTGTTTGTCTTCTTCTTTTTCTTTATCAGCCGGTGCCGTAGCCGGGGGATCGGTGTAACGGGTTGCTTTTTCCAAGTCTTCTTCTGTTAGTTCCTCCTGGTCTTTGCCCTTGAGAATTTCGGTTTTCAGCTGGTGCTCGCTGATCTTGACGATTTCCTTAGGGACCAGCTCGACTTTGACGTCCGGATCCACGCCCCAAGTGACGGAGTCCTCTTCCCTATGCAAGCATCGACCGTTAGGCAGGTAGTAGTAGGCCGTGGTTAGTTTCAGATAGGCATTGCTGGAATAATTTAGCGGAAGAACCTGTTGGACACTCCCCTTGCCGAAAGTTCGTTCCCCAACCACAAGAGCCCGATTGTGCACTTTTAACGCCCCGGTAACAATTTCTGCCGCACTGGCACTGACCTTGTTGACCAAGATGACAATGGGAAAATTATTGTAATGTTCCCCAACGGTAGCCGAGACTTCCCACGGTTCTTCTTGGCGATCCTTGGTTGAGACGATTAACTTGCCTTGGTCCAGGAACATGTTGGATACTTCGACGGCAGCCTTGAGCGTGCCGCCGGGATTGTTTCGCAGGTCGAAGATCAGTCCGCGCATTCCGTCGGACAGAAGTTTGTCGATATGCTCTTTGAGTTCATCCGTGGTGGCGTCGGTGAAATTGGTCAACCGAAGATAGGCGATCTTTTGCGCCGGATCGATCATGTATTCCCAATTCCCCGCCTCGTTACGCTCGTAGCCTTTGATGGTATGAATTGTGACTGCGGCCCGCTTTAGCTTGACCTCAAATTCGTCGTCTCCGCGTTTGATCGTCAGTCGCACATAAGTACCAGGTTCACCGGTAATGCGGACTACTGCTTTTTGGATGGAAAAGTTGATAACCGGCTCGTCTTCAATTTCGGTAATCAGGTCGCCGGGTTGAATTCCCGCGCGATAGGCCGGCGTACCGGGCAGCGGTGAAATCACCTTGATCGCCTCATTGCGAGGCTTCTGGATACGGATTCCCACCCCGCTGAATTTCCCCTGGGTGTGCTTTTCGAATTCTTCGACTTCTGCAGGCCAGAGCATATCCGTGTTTTTGTCCAGTGGTTGCAAGGTGCCGTGAACGAATTCGCGAACCAATACATCTTGGGGGAAAAGCTCAACTTCACGATTAATAACCAACACTCGATCGAAAATATCCATTAGTTCCTGGCAACTGAGTTCCTCTTTGCGACGGGTGCGTTTCAGGTGCACGTTGACCCGGCTGCGGAACCGTTGAACCTCATTTTCGTCTTTGAGAGTTGTGAAGATTTCGGCCAGATCTTCGGTTTCCGTCAGTTTTTGTATGTGTTCCAGGGCGGCAACGGCCATTTTGCGACAATTCGGTTTCCGAATGTGATCGCTGGCGATTTTGCGGAAGGCGTCGCGGGCCATCTTGGGGTGAATGTTCTCCACCTCCATTTTCCAATCCGCTTCCGGGGAGTAAGCGACTTCCAGCCGAATATTCGCTTTGCAAGCATCCAGGGCATCACGATATTTTTCCTCCTGGGGGAAGGTTTCCTGCAGTCGGTAATAAATGGCGGCGGCCTCGTACCATTCATTGCGATTTTCATACTCTTGAGCAGCCTTGAAAGCGCCGTCCGTTATTTCCTGCAGCCAGGATTGATCGCGGAACGTTCCCTTGTCTTTCGCATACCGGTAGGCTCTGCCGAAGTCCTTCATGGCCAGCAACCACCAAGTGATCTTGTCCTCTTTCTTATAGCCGGCTAGGTCTTCCTTGAGCCATTGGGCGTATTTTTCATAATCCTTGTTGATGCGTTCCTGCCGTTGTTTCTGCAGTTGCTCGAATTCTCCTATCCAATGGCTGACTTGTTGAAACGAACCGGCCGTTTCAGGCCGTTGAGACAAGTCTTTAATTAGCGAGGAAGCCTTCTCAAACGCACCTTGTCCTAAAAGGGCGAGGCTGTCCTGCCAAGCTTTGTCAATTTGTTTCTTGCTGGCCGAATCCTGATTATTGTCAACGCCCGACACTGTTGCGATGGGGAGCAGGCAAAAACCGCAAATCAAAATTCCGCGAGTCATAGTTTGAATTAACGAACGTTGCATGACGGCTCCTAGATAACATACTTTTTCAAAATCCCAATAAACTTACGCTTGCCGGCCTGCCCTCGTCCAACAGCCGATTGTAGTCTGCTCAAAATCGCCGAATAGGCTTGCGGTCGTATATCTATACTTCCATCCTCAATTTATCCCCGGAAAAAAGAATGGACAGGCAGGGATAAAATCGACCCACTCTTTTTATTTTAGTCAATTATATATTTGCGGCGTACTTGGGTCCAAGTTGCCTCGTTTCTCCCCGCGATACGATGGAATAAAAATGTTATTCCAGGTAATGCATCCCCTCTGTAATATCATGGATCACGGACTAAGTTGCGATTTGCGGGGGCATTATTTTTTGAATTTTTCCTAGGCTAACAATTTCTCTGGTGAATGACACCGTAAGAAATACAGATGAACTTGGACATGCGGGTTTTTCAAGTACGTAATCGCTATCGAGCCGCATCATCTTGATGGTCGTAAGGGTAAGCTTGACTTTGTCCGGTTTGAACTGTTTCTCAAACAAAGCAGGAGACTTTTTCCGATAGGAACTTGTGTTTTGCCGTACGTAATCCCAACCCTTTTTTTTGTTTTGCCTATTTTAAGAAAACGCCGAGTACTCGAAATTAATTTATAACTTAATTTAGCGATAATTAATTTATTTACGCGATAGAGAGAAACCAAAGCGGCTCAGTCCGCCAGGATCGATGAAAAAAATGCTCGTAAAATGTAAGGTTTTTGTGAGGAATGGTATTCTCCTTATTCTTCAGCGTCGGTCTTTTTCAGCGAAGCCGTGCTTTTGTGGTGATAGTTGGTAAGTATATACAGAATATGTACATGTGAAATAATATCGGTTGTGAGTATTGCTTTTACAACAGCCTTGAAAGCCTCAGACTCGTTGACTTAAAGAGCTATTTTTACTAGAATAACAGCCATTATGGCACGGTCAATGAAGCTACGGGCATCGGCTCGGAAAAAAGTCCCGGCTACGATCAGAACTTACCAGTCGGCACTTAATTTCCTTAAAGGTATGACCAATTACGAGGAGATGACTCGTGTTGGTTACAACTCTACTAATTTCAATTTGGCCCGAATGAATCGCTTGTTATCGGGCTTGCAAAATCCGCACAAAAAGCTTCGCTGTATACACATCGCAGGAACCAAAGGGAAAGGTTCCACTGCCGCCATGGTAGCTGCTATGTTGGCACAAGGTGGGCAGAAAGTCGGCTTGTACACCTCTCCTCACCTGTTGACCCTCCGTGAACGGGTCAAGGTAAATGACGAGATGATTCCGGAACCGGATTTGACCCGGATGATGAGCAAGATTGCCCCAGTGGTCAAGAAGTTGGCCAAGGATGAGCCGACCTTTTTTGAAATCATGACGGCAGCGGCCTTTTTGTATTTTGCCGAACAGGAAGTTGATTTTGCGGTGATTGAGGCCGGCTTGGGGGGGCGGTTGGACTCCACCAACGTCATCAAACCCGAGATTTGTGCTATTACTTCCATTAGTTATGACCATGTAGGCCAACTGGGCAATACCTTGGAAAAAATTGCCGAAGAAAAGGCGGGGATTATGAAAACCGGAGTGCCGGTGATCAGCGTCCCTCAGTCAGACGGTGTTGTTGATGTTCTCAAAAAGGCGGCTGAAAAAACCAACTCTCCGCTTACCTTTACCGGCAAAGATATAGAGTTCAGCTTTCGTTTTGAATCCACCCGTCCGATCGGCCCGCACACGCGTGTGAGTTTGACTGCCGGCGATATCCGCTTTGAACATTTGGCGGTTCCCATGATGGGCGATCACCAGGCGATAAACTGCGGCTTGGCCTTGAGTATCATGGCCTATTTGAAGAAACAGGGCTTGGAGATTGATGACCAGGACGTTGTGCAGGGATTGGCTAAGGGGAAACTCCCCGGTCGAATGGAAATGATCAATGACAGCCCGCGTATTTTGGCGGACGGAGCGCACAATGCCGCCAGTATTGAAGCCCTGATGCGGGCCATCGGCCAAAACATCCCTTACGATTCCATGGTGGTAATTTTCGGTTGCCAGATGGACAAGGATATGCGGGGAATGCTTAAGCATATTCAGTTGGGGGCGGATAAGGCCATTTTCACCGGAGCCGGTTCCCCTCGAAGTGTGGATCCCAATGATTTGGCCGCCGAATATACCGAATTGAGCGGTAAAATGGCCCAGGTGGCGGAGACCTTGGAAGAGGCCTTGAGTATTGCGGAACGGGCGGTAACCCGCGAAGACGTGATCTGTGTTACCGGGTCGTTCTACCTTGTTGGCCACGCCAAGAAGGTGGTCCAGAATCGCTATATTTCCGAGTCGTCC
>CAZMVS010000126.1:0-3577 GCA_964569525.1 uncultured Planctomycetales bacterium | reverse complement strand
ACCTGCAATATAAAAACTATGAAGTCACGTGGGTGGTAAACATCACGGACGTGGAAGACAAGCTGATCGTCGAGGCGGAGAAACAGGGCCTGGGTATGTACGAACTGGCCGAGCAGGTAACCGCCATGTACCTGGACGCGATGCGGGCTCTGAACGTCACCGGCATCGATCTTCTTCCCAAGGCCAGCGAGCACATCGGGGGCATCATTGAGATGTGTGAGCGGTTAATTGAAAAGGGCAGGGCTTATGAGGTTGATGGGGACGTTTACTTTGACGTTTCCAAAGACGAGGATTACGGCAAGCTTTCGCATCGCAAGGTGGAGGATCAGCAATCCACGGGGCGGGAGTTGGCCGGCGGGCAGAAAAGAAATGCCGCCGATTTTGCTTTATGGAAAAAGGCCAAGCCTGAAGAGCCGGAGCAAGCCAAATTTGATTCACCTTGGGGTAAGGGGCGTCCCGGCTGGCATATTGAGTGTTCGGTCATGAGCACCAAGTATCTCGGGGAGACGTTCGACATTCACGGCGGAGGCATGGACCTGATTTTCCCCCACCATGAAAACGAGATCGCCCAGGCGGAGAGTTGCTTTGACAAGCCTTTTGCCAAGTACTGGATGCACAACGGCCTGACCCGCTTCAACACCAAAAAGATCAGCAAGTCGGACGCGGAAATGGCCAAAATGATGGAAGAGCTGGTGCTCGACAACTTGTTGAAAAAATATTCGGGCGAGTTGTTAAGGTTTTTCGTATTGAGTACGCATTACCGCCGGCCGATCGATTTCTCCGACGAGGAGATGGCGGCCAAGAAAAAGGGGCTTGATTCGTTTTACCGGATATTCGAGCGGGCGGAACGAATCACGGGCAATGATCCCTACGCCGGTGGGCCCACGCTGGATAAGTTGCATACCAAGGCGGAAACGGATCGGCAGACGCAGTTCCTCAACGACGTGTTGGATCAGCAGATGCGTTTTCTCGAGGCGATGGACGACGATTTCAACACGGCGGGCGCAATTGCCGCCTTGTTCGAAGCCATTCCCATGATTAATAAATTCATGGACCAGGAGAATCTGGGCGTGTCGCAGAACGAGGCGTCGCAAGCCTTGGCAGCCGGCGCGGTGCAGACGGTGCGTTCGCTGGGCATGTTGCTGGGTTTGTTTGAAGCTCGGCCGAGACGTGAAGGCGGAGCGGATGACCAGATGGTGGACAGCTTGATGAAGATTCTGATCGAGGCGAGGAGCGAAGCCCGCAAGAGCAAGCAATTCGCTTTAGCGGATATGATCCGGGACCAATTGGCCGAGGCGGGTGTGACATTGGAAGATCGCCCGGAAGGAACGATTTGGCGACGGGATGAATAAGGATTGCTTTTTGCCAGGGAAGGTGTGGATTGTCCAGGACGGAAGAAATTATTTGCGGCATTGATCCGGGTTTACGGGCCACGGGCTACGGGGTGGTGCGGATTGATGACGGCGAAGATAGTGTTTACGTGCTTGATGCGGGCGTGATTCGTTGTTCGACGAATATCCCGTTGGCCTTGCGGCTGGGGGAACTGGCGGCCGGCCTGGATGAAGTGCTGGATGAACACCAAGTGGAAATGATGGCGGTCGAACAAGTGTATTCTCATTATCATCGGCCGCGAACGGCGATATTAATGGCCCATGCCCGGGGGGTAGTCCTTTTGGCAGCGGCCCGGCGGAATCTCGAAGTCTTCAATCTCCCGGCCACTACTATTAAGAAGCATCTCACCGGTAACGGCCGGGCGACCAAAGAACAAATGCAAAAAGCGGTCACGGCCCGATTGGGATTGCCGGCATTGCCGCAGCCGCCGGACGTGGCCGACGCATTGGCCATCGCCTTGTGCGCCGCGGAGCTATCCCGTCAGCCGGCCAAGATGGCCATGACCAATGACGCTCTTTTGACTCGCCGAGGTTCATTATGATCGTACGCATCAGCGGCACCGTGGATGAGGTACACAACGATCATGCGGTGATCGATCATGGGGGGATCGGCCACGAGGTGCTGATTTGCGGTCACGCGGCGAGTGAACTGGCGGAATGCGTCGGCCAGGAAATCACGCTTTATACTATGGAATATTTTGAAGGCGGGGCCACCGGCAGCAACCTCATTCCGCGGCTGGTAGGCTTTTTGCACCGGGAGGATCGGTCTTTTTTCGAGCGGTTTATCACGGTCAAGGGGATGGGCGTTCGAAAAGCGTTGAAGGCCCTGACCCAACCGATCAGCAAAGTGGCGGCTCTGATCGAAGCGGGAGAAGCCAAAGCCCTGACCCAGTTGCCGGGGATTGGCAAGCGGGCGGCAGACCAGATTGTGGCGGAGCTTAAAGGGAAATTGGCCGACTTTGCCCAAGCCGCTTTTGATGAACCGGTGGAAACAACAGCAACGGGAATGGGCGACTGGACACCGGCACAACGGGACGCACTACAGGTCATGATGGCCTTGGGGGAGCGGCGGCACGATGCAGAACGCTGGTTGCAACGGGCCATACAGGATCATGATCATGATGGAGAGCGCGGGGCGGACGACTGGGTACGGCTGGCCTATCGGATACGTAGCAGCGAAGGGTGATTTATGGTCAGGGAACGGGTGATATCCACACAATCCGGCGGGAAAGAGGAAGAGAACTTCAGCGTCTCGCTTCGGCCGGAGTGTTTGGACGACTGTATCGGACAGGAACAGGTCACCGAACAGATGATCATCGCCTTGGAAGCAGCCAAGCAACGGGGCGAGCCGATGGATCACGTTCTTTTAGCAGGCCCACCCGGGCTGGGCAAAACCACCTTTGCCCACGTCATCGCCCGGGAAATGGAGGCTCGGATTAAAATCACCAGTGGGCCGGCGATCAGCAAACCCGGGGACCTGATGCAATGGCTGACAGAGATGAAGACCGGTGACGTTTTATTCGTGGACGAAATTCATCGATTGAGCAAAACGGTGGAGGAGTTTCTGTACGCGGCGATGGAGGATTTTCGCGTCGATTTCACCATCGACAGCGGGATCAGCGGGCGAACGGTAAATATTCCCCTGCCCTGTTTCACATTGATCGGAGCAACTACGCGATCGGGGCTTTTAACAGCGGCTATGCGGGATCGTTTCGGCATCCAATTCCATTTCGACTTTTACAATACGGAGGAATTGGCGGAGATTCTTCGGCGGTCGTCGATCAAACTGGATGTGCCGGCGGAGGCGAACGCGTTGAAACTGATTGCTTCCCGATCACGGGGCACGCCGCGGGTAGCCAACCGGTTGCTCAAACGGACGCGTGATTATGCCCAGGTCCGCGGAGACGGGAAATTAACAAAGCCTATCGTGAACCAGGCATTGGATATTCTGCAGATTGATGAGCTGGGGCTTGACGAATTGGACCGGTCATTTCTGACTTCGCTTATTCGGACTTTTAGCGGCGGGCCGGCGGGTATCGAAGCGTTGGCCGCCACGCTGGGCCAGGAACGGGACACACTGGAAGACGTGGTGGAACCTTACCTGCTACAGGTGGGTTTTGTGATCCGCACCCGCCAGGGACGTTGCGCGACCAAGTCCGCTTACGAACATCTGGGGATTCCTTATG
>CAZMVS010000125.1:0-7365 GCA_964569525.1 uncultured Planctomycetales bacterium | reverse complement strand
TCATCGCCCATAACGAAAAACGCAAGCTCAAAAAATTATGGACGGAGAACCCCGAAGGTACGGGCATCAAGGTAGCAGAATGTGAAGACAACCACAGCGAAGCCGCCTTCATTGCCGCCCAGATTCATCAGCACATCGAAGCCGGCGGGGACTATAATGGTGTCGCTGTTTTCTACCGGATCAACGCCCTGTCCCGCTCCATAGAAGGCGCGTTACGCGACGCCCGCATCCCTTACCAGATCGCACGCGGCGTGGAGTTTTATAACCGTAAAGAAATCAAGGATACGCTGGCCTATGCCAAGGCGACTATCAATCCCAATGACCGAATCTCCCTAGGCCGAATCATTAACACCCCCACACGCGGAATTGGCAAAACAACGGTGGAACGTCTGTTCGCTTATGCCGACTTTAACCAGAAAACCGTGCTGGATTCGCTTATGGACGTGGATCAGATTCCCAACGTATCACGGGCCGCCCGGCACTTAAAATCCTTCGCCCAGTTAATGACTGACCTGAAGGCAACCGCCGATCACGGCACGGTCAAAGATGCTATCGAATTTATTGTCCGATATAGCGGCCTGTTGGCCATGTGGAATTCTACCGACGACGAAGACGCCATGGACAACGTGAACGAGTTGATCAATGCCGCCACTGAATATGACCGACAACATGCCGACGGCAGCGGTTCGCTGTTGGACTGGCTGCAACAGATCAGCCTGGTCAGCGACGTGGATTCCGTTGAAGAGCAAAGCGGGGCCGTCACCTTGATGACCCTGCATGCCGCCAAGGGATTGGAATTTGACGTGGTTTTCATGGCTGGCGTGGAAGACGGTTTGTTGCCCCACGAACGCAGCCAATCCAACCCGTCGGAGGTGGAAGAAGAACGTCGGCTTTGTTTCGTGGGCATGACCCGGGCCCGGCAAGAACTGTTTTTAACCTCTGCCCGCTGGCGGGATTTCCGCGGGATCAGCCGGCGAACCGCCCGGTCGCAATTCCTGAAGGAGCTGCCTGAAGACGATATCGAATGGATATCGGTCGATGAGAAAGGCAAGACACGGTATGATGACGAAGACGCCGAGGAGGAAATGCCCGCCTCGGCCTTAGACTTTATTCACTGGCGGCGCGGTCAACTGGTCCGCCACCCGTCGTTCGGCGTGGGACGGGTTATGTGGATCCGCCCCAGTGGCGGGCGAACACACGCCGGTGTACATTTTGCCGCTTACGGCGAAAAAACATTGGTTCTGGAATACGCCAAACTGGAAGAGGTCGAAGACGATTCAATAATGGAGTAGCCACATGAAAGGCAATGTCTCTTTGCGACTGGATACGAATTTCGTCAAAGATGAAAAACTCGGCGAACACCGCCTGACGGACCGGGATTTCGCGGACCTTTCCCCGAAGGTCGAGCAAATCCTCTCGGATATCGCCCAAGAGCGGAAACAAGGCCAACATCGCTTTCGCGAACTGCCCCACGAAAAGCCACAACTCGATGAAATCAAAAAGATTGTGGAGGAGTATCGCAATAATACGGAAGATCTTCTCGTGCTGGGTATCGGCGGATCGGCCCTGGGCAACATTGCCTTGCAGACGGCGTTGAATCCCTCAACCTATAACATATTGCCCTGGTCGGAACGCGGCGGCCCCCGGCTGTTCGTCCTCGATAATATCGATCCCGTACATTTCGAAGCGGTGATGGGCTTTATTAATCACATCGACGGCTGGAGCAATACCACCGTTAACGTAATAAGCAAATCGGGGGAAACTGCCGAAACATCGGCTCAGTTCCTGATCGTGCGTAACCGTTTGATCGATGCCCTGGGCGAGGCCGAGGGCGAAGACCGTATCATTGTCACCACCGACGCCGGCAAGGGCACCATGCGCAAAATCGTGGACGAACAGGAGTACACTTCGCTCAATGTGCCCGACGGCGTAGGCGGCCGGTTCAGCGTGCTCTCTTCGGTAGGTCTTTTGTCCGCGGCCATGTGCGGCATTGACGTCGATGAACTATTGGCCGGCGCCGCCGCCATGGACGAAGCGGTCAGCGATCCGAACCCGGCCGACAATCCTGCCGCACAAATCGCCATGATCCATTACCTTTACATGCAACGGGGTAAACCAATGCACGTCATGATGTCCTACAGCCAACAACTGCGGGACATGGCCGACTGGTACCGGCAGCTCTGGGCCGAAAGCCTGGGCAAAATCCGCCCCAATGACGGGCAAAACGTTGGCCCCACCCCCATCAAGGCGCTAGGTGCAACCGATCAGCATTCGCAGATTCAACTGTACCGCGAAGGACCAAACGACAAGGTGATCACCTTCCTCGATGTGGATACTTTTGATTGCGATTCGATCATTCCCCAAGCCTTCGAGGGCGTCGAGGCTATGAACTATCTCGGCCGCAGCAGTGATGGAACCCTCGGCGGCCTGCTCACCGCCGAAAAACGGGCTACTGAATTAGCCTTACGGGAAAGCCGACGGCCCAGCCTGACCGTTCAGTTCCCTGAAGTCAGTGCCCGAACGGTAGGCGAATTCATTTACCTTTACGAATCGGTCATCCCCATCATGGGCAAACTGCTCGAGGTGGATCCTTACGATCAACCGGCGGTGGAACTGGGCAAACAATTGACCTTCCATTTCATGGGACGCCAAGGATACGAACAGCCCCCGATTTCGCTGTAAGGAGCAAGCACATGCGACATGCGGTTATCATGGCCGGCGGCTCGGGAACTCGGCTATGGCCTTTGAGCCGACGCAAACATCCCAAACAACTGTTGCGCATTTTCGAAGGCAAATCCCTGATCCGCCGGGCGATGGAACGTTTGCTCGGCCTGTTGGAGCCGCACCAGATCTACGTCATTACCGGCCGGGATCATTTGCCGTTAATTGCCGAAGAATTACCCGAACTGCCCGAAGAAAATCTCTTCGGTGAGCCTTGCCCGCGTGATACCGCCAACGCGGTGGGATTGGCCGCTCATCTGTTGGGCCAACGTGATCCCGACGGAACCATGGCCATCTTTACCGCCGACCATATCATCACTCCACACAAAGTGTTCCAAGACACGGTGCGGAAAGGTTTCGAGGCCGCGGAAAAATACGACGACGCTCTGATCACGTTCGGCATCAAGCCCACTGAACCGCATACGGGTTATGGTTACGTGCATCGTGGTCAACAACTCGATGACGGTGTGTACGAGATTCAGCAGTTCAAGGAGAAACCGGACACCGAAACGGCCAAACAATATTTCGCCAGCGGGGAGTACTATTGGAATAGCGGCATGTTCGTTTGGCGTCTGCCTACCATTCTTCACCAGCTACACAGACATCAACCGGCCATGACTGAAGGATTGGCGGATGTGGCGGGACATTTTCATGATCCGGACCAGTTCACGGATATCTTGGAGCGGTTCCAAGCCCTGCCAAAAATTTCCGTGGATTATGCTGTCATGGAAAAAGCGGATCGGGTCGCCACCGTGGAGATGCCCTGCCGCTGGCTGGATGTCGGTTCCTGGACCTCGCTGGTGGATATCTTTCAACCGGACCACGCCGACAACACTGTCGCCGCCCCTAATGTTCAAATCCTCGATGCGGGCAATAATATTTTTGTCTGCGAAACGGATCATCTGGTAGCAGCCATCGGTGTTTCCGACCTGGTTGTAGTCCATAGTGACGACGCTACTCTGATCTGCCGCAAACAGGACGCCCAGCGTATCAAGGAAATGGTGAAACAAGTCAAAAACGCCAACGGCAAGCGATACATGTAACTATGCGCTATCTTGGAATAGACTCGGGAACAAAACGCACCGGGCTCGCGTTGAGTGATGCACGAGGGATTGTTTCGCCTCTCCAAGTGTTACAGGCCACCGGCGACATGGAACAAGACGCCCGGCAGATACTCGAAGTTGCTGACGAATACGGTGCGGACGCCCTCGTTCTCGGGCTGCCGCTGAACATGGACGGCACGGAAGGCCCCCAAGCCAAATTATGTAAAAAGTTGGCCGATTCGCTCAAAAAATATGGCAACCTGCCGGTCCATCTGTACGATGAACGACTCACCTCTCGCGCGGCCGACAGTCAACTGGTGGACGGTCGCCGTTTGACCCGCAAAAAGAAAAAAGCCCGTCACGACGCCGTCGCCGCCCAAATCCTTTTGCAATCATTCCTGGAAAATAAAGAAACCGAAGCTTAAGCAAGCTTTTTGTTTGCGCTTTATTCTTCCGTAAAATCAAATGGAAGAAGGCAAGTTCCGCGTAATGAGTCATACACGGCAAAGAAAAGAATTAATAGAAGCAGGAATTACACCAGGCTGCTCGTAAATCTATGCAATTAATATTCCCGTCGCTGACGGGCGGTCGGGATATGCAGTTGCTGACGGTACTTGGCAATAGTGCGGCGAGATACGGTCAACCCTTCGTCGCGCAATTTCGCGGCGATCTCGTCATCGTTCAGGGGGGTTTTCTTATCCTCCCCGTCCACGATCTCCTTGACCCGGGCCTTGACGCTGTCCCAACTGGTAGCTTGGCCGGCGGTATTTTCCGTCCCCCCGGTAAAGAAATAACGCAAGGGATAAATGCCCCGTGGAGTTTGCACGTACTTATCAGCCACGGTGCGGCTGATGGTGGATGGATCACAATCGAGCTTCTCCGCCAGCTCACTCATACGCAACACTTGCAAACCGGATGGACCGTAGTCCAGGAAATCACGCTGACGATGGGCCACTTCCTGAGCCACTTCCAAAAGACGGTTGCGACGATAATGAATAGCATCGATTAACGCACCGGCCGACTCGAGATTCTTACGAATAAACTCGCGGGCTTCTCGGTTATCCTTGTGCTCGCGCAACATCTTGCGATACACCTCGGATACCCGTAACCGGGGGCTGTTCCCTCGGGCCAAGCGAATCGTGTACCCGTCGCCCTCGTCGGCATAGTCAACGATGACATCAGGCGTAATACGGGGCGCTTCCCGCTCCCCAATCAACGTACCGGGATGCGGATGCAGCTTGCGCAGGTTTTGCACCGCCTCCTTGATCTCGTCGATCGTGCGCGCCGTCGCCTTGGCAATAGCTGGATAACGATTCTTTTCGATATCCGTAAGGTGATTCTCAACCAGAATGCGTTCCAAGTCATGGTTACCGGCCTGATTTTCCAATTGGATTAGCAGGCATTCCCGCAAATCGCGAGCTCCCACGCCCGGCGGATCCAAAGTCTGAACCCAGCTCAATGCTTCCTGCAACTCTTCCAGGCTGGGCGAAGGCACCTGGTGTTCGGCAATCTGCTCAAGAGGTGTGTGCAAATACCCGTCATCTTCAATATAGTTGATGATCAATTCCCCGCAGTGTCTGATACTCCCCGCCACTTCCACGAACGTCCACTGGTGAAGCAGGTATTCGTTGAGCGATTCCGGCCGACTGGCCGTGTTGGCCATGGCATCCATCTTGGCGTCACGTTCCCCGATATCACGGGCTCGCGGCCGACCGAAGGCCCGGTCGCTGTCGTCGAAATCATATTCTCTGCTGATCCGCTCCAGACGAGTAAACCCCTCCGCCTCGTGACGGTTTTCCTTTTCCGCCTCTTTGTCCGAAGCAGGAAAAAAATCATCCTTCTGAAAATTATCTTCCGCCGGAACCGACGCGGCATCCTCCTCCAAGGCCGGGTTGCGCTCCATTTCTTCGCGAATATGCGCTTCCAAGGCCATCAGCGGCAACTGGAGAATATTCATCGACTGGATAAGCTGCGGAGTCAGCCTCTGTTCCTGTCGAAGCCCCAGACTCAAATTTTGCGACATAAACTGTGACATATCTAAGTCTATTATATCCGATGATCGGTCGGCATACAGCTGGAATTACCAATAACTTAAAAAGGAAAATCCCAAAGCATACGCCTTAAAAAGCCTTTATCCCCTATATAAACTTTTTCGGCTGATACAAATGGATAAGAGATGTATTTCGCGGTTCCCCGGAGAAATTTTCACATTTTAACGCGTCCGGTAATGGCCGCCTCCAGCATGGCCCGGGATGCGTATTCCACCTGTGAGCCCACCGCCAATCCCCGGGCCAGGCGAGTCACCGAAACACCCAACGGTTGCAACACTTCATGGAGATAAAGCGCCGTGGCGTCCCCTTCCATGTTGGGATTGGTGGCCAACAGAACTTCCTTAATGTTTTCTTTGCGCACCCGTTCAAGCAAGGCGTTGATGGTCAAATCCTCCGGCTCCACTCCCTCCAGCGGCGCAATATGGCCCATCAAAACATGGTAAACACCGTTGATCAATCCCGTCTGCTCCAAAAGCATCACATCCCGAGGCTGCTCCACCACAACCACCAGGCTTTGATCCCGCCTCGGATCCGCGCAAATGGAACAGGGATCCTGCTCGGTTAAGTTAAAACAACGAGAGCAATTGCGCAAATTTTGTTTCACGTCCCGAATGGCATCAGCCAGAGGCAAAGCTTCTTCACGAGAAGCTCGAAGCAAATGAAAAGCAATCCGCTCCGCACTGCGCGGGCCGACCCCTGGCAGTTTGGTCAACTCGGCCATCAATCGGCTGAGCGATTCCGGTAATCCGTCCTGCAATGACAAGATTATCCCCCACCTTGCCCCATCAGGTCCGACAAACCAGGAATATTCAACCCCCCGGTTAACTGAGAAAACTCTTCCTTGGCGGCACTATGAGCCTTCTGAGTGGCTGCACTGACCGCCGCCTTGATCGTATCTTCCAACAGCTCCACGTCATCCGCTGCCTGGGGATCAATCTTGATATCCACTAATTCGCCTTTGCCATTCACCGTAGCCTTAACCATGCCCGCCCCCGCTTCCGCATCATATCGCTTGCGAGTCATCTCTTCCTGCATCTTCTGCATATTTTCCTGCATGGACTTGGCCTGCTTCATGACGTTGGCGAGATTGCCGAGATTACCGAACATATAAACACTCCTTGTTGATTCTTCCTATGTCGTTCAATGTCAGGTCCGGACCGGTTTTCTTTATATCTTGAACACAATTATATAAAAGCCGGTTCGTAAAATTCCATAACCGCGCGTTCATTGCTTCCGCTCCACGTTGACCATCGAGCCGTTGAACAAATCCAAAGCGTCACGCACAACCGGATCAGCAGCCGCCTCTTTCAAATCGTTGCCATTGGAAGCGGCCGGCTGACCACCCGACGCATCTGCCGCCAACGGAGCCGCTGCAGGAACATTCGCCGGTTGTCGGCCCTGTTGAACCGGATTATGCCCCCCCTTTTTTGCTAATCCACTACCGGCTTGCTTTGCTTCATGCCCCCTGGATGTTTCAGCCGAGGAAGGTTTTTTTTCACCCTCAGCGGCCGGGATGGACCGCTACCATCCCCCCCCCGGCGGGCTTTCAC
>CAZMVS010000124.1:0-11850 GCA_964569525.1 uncultured Planctomycetales bacterium | reverse complement strand
GCGAATATGTAATAGAATCTCATATAAAACTATTGTGAGAATTGCTGCTGGCAAGTAAAACGCAATTGCGCTTATGGTTAAGTCGTGCCATGTTTTCTCGGGGTTAGTCACGTCGCCTCCGAGAAAAATGAAAATTGCGTTAGTGAAGTCGATATAAAACCTTGTTATCCAAGGTCTCGGTGGCTCATCCGCTATGCCCATGAATATATCAGTGTAATAAAATATAACAATAGCATTGCTTAATATTATTGACAATACTCCACATGTTACTTTATATATTATTTTCATAAGTCAAGCTTATTTGTTTTATATCACACAAATCCAGTTATAAAATTAATTGTAAAGGAATTTGATATATTTGTTAAAGTTATTTTTAGGCGAACAATGACAATACTGAGACTAAAGACTACTCTTATTTTTCAAATGTTTAGATACTAAAAATACAAATAACACATACAGTAACAAGGTTGCAATCGTCGAAGGAACACATACCATAATTGCTTGTGTAGCGAATACTCGCCAATCAAACATAAAGTCCCCCCCACCGAGAAAATTATATATAGAGTGTTCAATATTAGTAACGATGCCTTTGCTCGCCGACAGCAATATTATATTAATACATAATGAAAACATGGCCCCCATTAACACGGCTATAGACGCACAAATAAGTTTTGTAATAATTTTCACAAGAATATCTTCTTTCTAAAATACTGACTGGGATGAGCTAATTCATGCAATTACAATACCACAAGAGGATTTTGTGGTCCAGAAGAAGGAGGACCATTGCGTTGTTCAGTTGGTCGGTGACGGTTTGGCGATTGCCGAGCAGGTCATAGTCGAAATCGACCGTGGCGGCGGCGGGCTGAGTGTAGTCGGATTGGGTGAGGGAAGCTTGGATGGTCGGTAAATTCACCTGGATACCTTTTTAGAATTAAGGCGGGCCTAACGCTTTTTTTCGTTCCCAGGCTGAGTAGCCGGCGATATATGACATCTCTCATTAACCCAATCTGCCAGCCATTCAGCAGGCGGTTTCTCATCTACCAATACGCCTTGCCCGGGAAACCACACGACCCAATTGTCTACAAAATCAAAAATAACATCTGGATGAGGTACCTTTGGTCCAGAATAATCGGGAAATGGTTGTGCCGGGATTTTAAGAGGTTTTATGGACTTCATCCAAAGGTGAGCCTTTTCGTTAGGAGGTCGATACCAGATGGGCTTTTCAGGATGGGGCTCAAGAAAATGATATTGTAATTTCATCCAATGGATCCATTTAACGCATATTTTAGGATATTCTTCAGGTTTCGAATCTATCCAAAGGTCGTCACGGCCGGTTGCATGGGCCATGAGAATAAACTCTCTGCATTTCCACCAGAAATGTTCGGGATGAGCTTTGCCTGCAAATTCTTTTCTCAAGAATTCATGTCGCCACTCGAATTTAAAGTTTTGGCTCTCATCGCTCCAGCCCAAATACCTTCCCGACCAAATAAGCATGTGATAATAGCGATCAAGGAGATCTGGTTTGTCCAAAAACAATTCTACCAAATATTTGCTGGACTCTTGATTTAAGAACATTACTCTCTTATTAAAAATCTTCAAATTTGGATCATTGCCTGAGTATTGGTATGGCGAAGGTTCAGAATAAGGCAAAAGGATTACAGGATTGGTCAACACCCATCGAATGTCCGCCTCAGCACCATGTTTGCCAAACTGTTTTATGAAGTAATGAAGACTTTCCTTATCCATAGGACCGGCAATTGTAGTCCAGAATATTGCCGACGATCTTATACCTAACTCCTTCCAGTAACCTAAGGTATCTGGACCTTTGCCCAGTTTTACTATTGGCTCTAAATCTTGAATTTCTTGCCAGCATTTTAACCCTGCATCGTATATTTTGGGACTTTGTTTTTCTTTTGCCTTATGAGTGGTTTCACAAACAGCATGCTTAGCCGAAACATGTAAAGTACATATGATGATTGCATAAGGCACAAGTATCACATATTTTCTTAAGCCACCCGTAAAAAGATATTTGATAATAACTAATCGCGAAACCGATGATGAGCCCATTCTAAACTTTCCTTTTCGATGTTAAAACCTTTTTCAGCATCCTCACCATTAACATCTATAAACAATACGTTGTCAGTACAGCCACACCGACCTGCCCCCAATTTATGTACCAGCTGTTATGAGACTCAGGTTCATGCTTTCGCAATCATACCGTTTAAGCTTCTGGTCCTCCACGGGGGAGGGGAAAGAAACTCAAGGAAGGGGTCTGGGGGGAAACTGCGAAGCTGGTTTCGCCAGAATCAACCCACAAATTCTGCTGAAGAGCCATATTTTTTATCCCCGTGCTCCATGAAGAGTATTTGTGTCCCCATCGCTTGAGTCATGATTTTCAGGCCATTGATTTTGGAAGCTTATCGAGCGAGAAAGCCCTTTCAAGCCCCGTCTTCAAATCAAGGGGCGGCAAAATATTGAAGTGCTAACACATTTTATTGCATGCGAGCTATATTTTGTTCGATAAAGTGTAAAGTCGGGGGTTCTGGATTGAATTCGCACTAATCGAGTACTATATTAACATGAGCATCTTTTCAATTGCCTGCAAGGGACCAAGAATATGATTGTTCTGACGAGAAAAACGGAATACGGCCTGATTGCCATGGCGCATATGGCCAAGGAAGGGGGAGGCTGTCATAGTGCCCGGGATATTGCGGAACGTTACCGGGTGCCGGTGGCCTTATTGATGAACGTGCTGAAGCAGTTAGCCCAGGCGGGGCTGGCCAATTCCTCCCGCGGTCCGCATGGGGGGTATTCGTTGGCCAAGTCGCCGGAAAAAATTTCGCTCGTGGATATCATTCAGGCCATCGAAGGGCCTTTGCATTTAGTGATTTGTGCCAGTGTGTACAACAAGGACCGTCCCGCGGGCAGTAAGAAGCGTTGTGCGATTATGAAAGATTGCCCGGTAGGCCCGGCCATCCGGAAGCTGGACAGTAAGTTGTTGGAATTTCTCAGGCAGGTCAAATTATCGCATGTATTGGATGGAGGGAAGGCGATCGAGGAATCGGCAGCAGAATTTTCCATTGCCGAAACAAGCGGAGACTGAGTTTTGGCGGATCTTATTTATCTTGATAACAACTCCACGACACCCGTTGATCCACGGGTACTTGAAGCGATGCTTCCATATTTAGGCGAGAAGTTCGGCAATGCCGCCAGTAGTACGCATATCAAGGGCCGGGAAGCGGACAAAGCAGTTGAGGATGCTCGCGAGAAGGTGGCTTCGATCATCAATGCGGGGGCGAAAGAGATTATCTGGACCAGTGGAGCGACGGAAAGTGCCAACCTTGCGATAATGGGGGTAGCATGGGCTAATGTCGGGAAAGGGAAACATTTGATCACGCAGGTCACAGAGCACAAAGCGGTGCTCGGGCCGTGCGGTTACCTGGAACGGAACGGGTGGGAAGTCACTTATTTGCCGGTAAATTCCCACGGCAGGGTTGGAATCGAACAAGTTGCAGACGCCATCCGGCAGGATACCGTTCTGGTTTCCATCATGTTCGCCAACAACGAGATCGGCACCGTTCAGCCTATCGCCGAGATCGGGCAATTATGCAAAGAGAGAGGCGTTTTGTTACACACGGATGCCACGCAAACAGTGGGCAAGATTCCCGTTGATGTTGAGGCAATGGATATCGATTTGTTGAGTTGTTCCGCACACAAGTTCTACGGCTCGAAAGGGATTGGGGCTTTATATATTGGCCGCAAGCGTCCGCGGGTTCGTTGTGAGCCGGTGATTCATGGAAGCGGGCACGAACGGGGATTGCGTAGCGGGACGCTCAATGTGCCGGGAATCGTGGGCATGGGCAAGGCGGCGGAGATCGCGGAAAAGGAGATAACAAGAGAGCCGGCCAGGCAGGAGCATCTTCGGAATCGTTTGTGGCAGGGATTGGTTGGGGAATTGGAAGACATTTATCGTCATGGGGATCCGCGGCATTGCCTGCCGAACACGCTAAGTGTCAGTTTTGCCTACGTAGAGGGCAGGTCATTGATAACGGGCATTGATCCGGTGGCGGTTTCCAGTGGATCGGCTTGCAACAGTAAGAGCGCAGGGCCCAGCCATGTTTTACAAGCTCTTGGGATCCCCCATGAATTAGCCCAGAGTTCTATTCGGTTCAGTTTGGGGCGTTTTACGACCGGCGAGGAGATTGAACGAACTATTACAAAAGTTGTGGAAACGGTGCGGTACCAGCGTTCGATCAGTCCGCTTTACGAGTTGAATCGGGAAGGGACCAGGCCCAATAGTTTTCAGTGGTCGGTCGGTGGCGGAAACGCATAAGTTGAAAACTTTTCTGATGCACAAAACTCTATTTCGGATTTTTAACAACAGGAATGCTTCATCATGGGTATTGAATTAACCGACAAGGCGGTTCGAGAAATTCACTCCATCATAGAGGAACGGAAGTTTTCGTCGGAGCGTACGTATCTTCGGTTGGGGGTGGAAGCCGGCGGTTGCAGTGGGTTCAGTTATACGCTGGATTTGACAGCGACTAAAACCAAGGGGGACGAGGAGTTTGAAGTTGAGGGGATCAAGTGCATTGTTGATTCGAAAAGTTATCGATATCTCGAAGGCGTGCTGGTGGACTATACAGATGAGATTACGGGGCGGGGTTTTATATTCAATAATCCCAATGCGATTTCGTGTTGTAGTTGTGGGCGCAGCTTCAGGGCATAACGAGTAGCGACGAGTTTTTCCAGTAAACATACGTAGCAAGGTCATGGCTATTGCCGGTTTGAATTTATTTTTCACCGGCTGATGCTTTACCCAATTCGCGAATTTCCTTCAATTCGGAACCGATATGTAGGCGATAGAGATCGGCGACCTGGTCACGGTTGAGCGATCGGCCGGTCATTTCCTCGGTTAAGCGATCCAGTCCCTTGGCCATTCGGATGATGATAGGCGTCAATTCGGGCAGCTGCTGGCCGGGCTGGTAGATCCATCGGCCTTTGCTTCGAGCAAACTCTAGTTGTTCGAGGGGCAGGCGATCAGCAACTTGCACAACGAGGAGCGCTTTTTGATCGTCAGTTTGGGTATTGATAATTTGGATATTCGTGGAGAAAAGCCCCAGCCGATTAGCCAGTTCGGACAGATCAAAGCGGGACAAGTTGGCTTTGGGGCAGGCTTTGCGGAGGGTATCAATCGCGGCATCGTTAGCGACGAGGAGTTGATCGACGGCCATCAGCAGATCGACGACAGCATCAGCTGACGCGTGTTCGATATATTTATCCATGGCCAAATAGGCTTTGTTTTCATGCAACTTGCGGAGTTGGAAAAAAGTTGGGCGGGGAGAGGCGAATTCCGTATTGAAAATGGTTGCGGAACCGGCTTCGCCGTCGTTATCGCAGGCGATGAACATGGTTGAGCAACAGATTGCGACAATCAACCATCGGCTGATACTCCATCTATTGCGTGGATTCATGGCAAGCCCTGACCATGAGGGTAAATTTTAATCGCCGATCTCGAAGCCCTGTTGTTTAAGATGCATTTTCAGCACATGGGCCTCATGTTCCTGGAAACCGTTCTCACTGACAAGCTGTTCGAATTCGGTCTTGCTTAGCGGCTGACGTGGTCGTTCTTCGTTGAATTTATCCAGTATGGTTCCGATTTTCTTGAGGTAGGCGAACTCGGGGACGTCGTACATGCCCAATTCGGAACTGGGTCCTGCTAAACACCAGATGTAAAGCATATCGCTATTGGGACCGGTGACGACGGGGTGGGCGGCACCGGGGATGGCAAAAGCGTCATGATCGCGAATAAGGTAGGTTTCATCCAAATCCTGGTTATCAAACAAAAGTTGTACACCGAAGGGTCCCCACGGTCCGCCGGTATTGCGGGCCAAGTGGTAATAGACTTCTTCGTGATCGCTTTGGCCGTTTTGCGTATCGTCCTTATCGTGGACGTGCAGGGGAGTGCCAGACCATAGGCCGGGAGGACTGTAGGTTTCGCCACCGACGAGTACGGTGCTGACGTCATCTGGAGTAAAGAGGGTTGTAACTTCACGGAGCCAAACGCCGGAACCGCGTTTTACGTTTTCCCTTTCGCCGGTTTTGACAAAAGCGGGAGGTTTCTGGCCGTTTGCGGGTGCGCTGAAGTACACCATTTCGCCGCGGCCGGTGATTTCCGCTTCTGCGCCGGCGGGTATGTAAACCGCGCAGGAATTACCTTGGCCGGGCAGTGCGGCAAAGGGGCCACCCTGGCGTTTGCCTTTGTACTGTTCGGGGCCGACGCGTACTTCGAATTCGCCATCGACGGGAACCAAGGCGAATTCGCGGTCGCCGGTTTTGATGCGATGGGGACCTTCTTCCAAACGATAGCCGCCGAAACTCAGCAGGGACAACGGCGTTTGCGGATCGGAGGAGTCCAAGATGGTTTTACTACTTTGGCCGTCCCAATGTTTGAGGGGATTGATTTTTCCGTTGCGGATGGCTTCGCGATATTGTTCAAGTGTTTTTTGCATAATAAAAACTCCCGGTTCATTGATGTTTTCCTGGAACCAGAAGTTTAGGAGATGTTCGGCGGGGAAGCAAGCGGAGAGATTCAGCCGCCTGCGGGGACCTGAAATTCCTGTCGGCTGCGGCGGGTAATAACGCGTCCGTCGCGTCGTTCGAAAGAGATTACCACGCGAACATGTTTATGAGACAGATCCATATCCCCCCAGTCGAGGGGAATCAGTCCATAGCCCCATCCCATGGCGGTTTTTTTCTTGGCTCGATAGGGCATGGCTTCACGGACGCCGATAGACCATTCTTTTATTTTTTCCCACTTTTTGTTGCCGTCCTTTGTTTCTTTCGCCACATACAGAAAAGGACGAATAACACCGTCACCGAAAACACCTTTGCCGTCAGGGCCGGAGAGGAACAGGGAGGTAATAAAAATTCCCTGCACGCGGGAGCGGTCCTCGGCCCATATCCAAGGATTCATTTCCTGGGGTTTAAAGAAGGCCACCACTTGGATCACATTCGGCTCCAACATTTTGGAGACCTGTTCAGGGGAGGGGTTTTGCCCTGAGGTAAAAAGTGGTTTTCCGCTGTTTCCTTCACACCCAGCAAGAATCAACAGGCACAAGGTTAAGGCGGGGCCGACCAATTTTGCGGTTACTCGAATCCTGGATTGGCTGATAACGGACATAACATCCTTTCATTGTGAAGAACATATCTTCACAGCAAACTACCGTGGACATATAAAACCCCGTAAAGGCGGGTTCCCTATCTAAGGTCCGAGATCATCGGCGAGCACTTGGCACGTCGGCGGCCACCCTTTGGACAACTGAGCGGTTGGCCGGTTGAATATTCATTGAAGAAAGATCCGGTCCGAATTCTTCGATTTCAATTTTGGGGCCCAGTTGTTCTTTTGCCCGAGGCCTGTCGTCTTTTGGCATTTGGTGGCCGGCGGGTAGTTCGGACTGTTCCGGGCCGAATTCGTCTTCGCCCGGTTTAATCTGCAGGCCCTGCATCAAGGAGCTGTGCCGCGTTTTGTCCATCATGCCCGTCTGGTCACGCATTTCAACAGACACATTCCGGGCATCGCTGGGAGTGCGAATGACCTTTGGTGTCAGAACGATCAACAATTCGGTCTGGCTTTTTTCTTTATTCATAGCTCGGAAGAGGTTGCCCAACACGGGAACGTCGCCGAGCAACGGGGCCTTATTTTCCGAATCAGTCTGTTCGGTTTTGATCAAACCACCAATGATGATGGTTTCTCCGTCACGCACGGTAACCGAGGTTGAAACCTCTCGCGTATTAAAGGTGGGAAGGGTCACACCGCTAGCGATGGAGACGCTAGACTCACCGACGGAATCGATTTTCGGCTCGATTTCCATGTTGACGTATCCATCGGGATTGATAATCGGCGTCACAGTCAAACCGATGCCGACATCACGGTAGTTCACAGCGGGAGTTACCGATCCAGTACTTGTGATATTGATGTCGGTGACCACGGGGATTTCGGAACCGACCTGGATTTCGGCTTCGTCACCATCACGGACCATGATGGAGGGCCGACTGAGCACTTCCATGCGTCCTTCGGTCTGCAAGGCCCGGAGGAGGAAGTTGAAGTCTTCGCCGGTCACGGAGAAGCTGAAGCCGCCCAGACCACCGGAGCCGGCGGCCCCGACATCGGTTCCCGCGATAAAATCAAAATCGCCGCCATGAATGGTGCCGTTGGGGCCTTCATAGGCATTTTCGCTGAACAGCAGATCCTGCATGGCAAATTCCATACCCAACTCGAAGTTATTGTCGAGCGAGACTTCGGCCATCAGGACCTGGATCATAACCTGTGGCGGCGGCTGATCGAGTTCGGCAATCATGGGCTCAATTCTCGACTTCATTTGCGGGCTGTAACTCAGCAGCAGGAGGCTGGATTCGCCTTCTTCCTGTTCGAGGGCATGGACGGAAACTTGTCGTTCCAATTTGCGACCGGCGGCTTCTTCACCTTCGGTGGCTTGTTCGACCAATTCGCTTTCCTCATCGAAAAAATCGCCCATGGCCTGAGCCACTTCACTGGCTTTGGCGTTTTGCAAGCGGTAAACATTCTGGATGCGGTTTTCGATTTCCCGTTCGTCCAGTTTATAGACCATCTCTTCAACGATATCGAGGTATGATTTACTTCCGGCGGCGATAAGGGTATTGGTTCGGGTATCCACGGAGAAACGCAGGTCGATAGCGGCGCCCCCTTCGGCAGCCAAGGCCTGGGCCGCTCCGGGGCCAAAGACCAGTTGTTGTCGTCCTTCGCCACGGCCGCCACCGCCTTGTTGTTCGGTCTGGAACAGGTCGTCCAGCAAATCCTTCATTTCCTCAGCGTTGGCGTTGTACAAGGGCATGGGGCGGATGTCGGCCACCACCGGTTCAACGCTATCCAGCATTTCTACCATGGTCCGCATCATGTCGATGTTGTTTTCCGGAGCCATCACGATCAAAGAATTGGTATTCGGATCAGGGGAAATAGTAACGCCCTGATACACCAGCTTATCGAACAGAGGCTGATGGGATTCCTCATCATAGCCCTTGATCATTTTGATGATCATCTGGCGGGCTTCTTCTTTATTGCCCTCTTGGGCTTTCTCGAAAAATTCATCCAGCAGTTCGGCCATGTCCTCGGCCTTGGAGTTATAGAGTTTGACCACCTGCAGGCCCATGGTGGCCTTTGACTTGGTGTTGTCGAGGGTATCCACGATAGTACGGATTTCGTTCATCATGCCCGGCGGAGCCCAGACCAAAAGGGAGTTGGTTCGCGGCTCGGGCGTAATGGCGAATTTCACCTCGCCGACCTCGGTATCCTGCTGTTGTTCGAGCAGGTCCTCCAGGGTTTCAGCGATTCGCTCCGCCTTGGCGTCCTTGAGCTTAATGACTTCCATTCGCTGGGAAAGGGTGGATGTTTTGTCAAGCTTATCGATCAGATCGGTGACTACTCCGTGATCTTCCTGGGAAGCAGAGACGATCAGGCTGTTGGAACCTTCGTCGGCCAAGACGGTCACCGGAGTGCGGGTTTGTTGCTGATCTTCGCCACGGTTTTCGAATACCTCGGTAATGATATCCGCCAAGGTGGCGGAAGAGGCCTGCTGGAGCATGTAAACGCGCATTTCCGAGGTCGGCGCGCCGGGTTCGCGATCCAGCTTTTTCACCAGGTCTTCCGCCCGTTTCATGGCGAAGCGGGCACCGGAGACAATTAGTATATTGCTGCGACTATCGGGTATCACGGTGATTTCGTACTGGTCTTTCTGTTCTTCCATGGCAGAGGCCATCCCCTCGAACAGTTTTTCCATAATGTCCGCCACGCTGACCACGTCGGCATGTTTGAGTTGGAAAAAGCGGGCGTCGGCCTGGAAGACGGGGGTGTCCGCCTTATCGATTTCCTTGATGAGCGTTTCGATGATAGCGAAGTTCTGCGGACTGGCACTGACGATGATCGAGCTGCTACGTATATCGGTGACCACGGCGATTTCCGTTTCTGACTCGGGCAGTTCCTGGTCGCCTGCGGTACCACGATAGATGCTCTGTTCGAACATGTCTTCAATCAGTTCGGCGGCCTTGGTGACGTCGGCATTTTTGATGGGGAAAGTGCGTACGACACCTTCCACGTCGGGCAAGACGTCCAGCTTTTTGACCAGTTCCTTGATCTGTTCGAAGTTGGTTTTGTTGGACGCGATCAAGAGGGTATTGGTCATAGGCTCATCCACAACCGCGATTCGCTCGGAAGGCGGTTCTTCCTGGCCTTGGGAAAGACTCATCTGCAAACGTTCGTCGAACAGGTTTTTGACCGTCTCGGCTACCTGGGCGGCACTATTGCGATTGAGCTTCAGCAGGCGGATGTCGGCCATCGGCGAAAGTTTCTGGGCCTCGAGTGAATCGACCACCCGCTTGATCGCTTCGTAATCTTCCTTGTTGGAGGCGATAACCAGAGAATTGCTGCGAGCATCAGTCACCACTACGGGGCGATCCTCGGGCAGCCCTTCATCGGAGCGAAGTTGAGCCCGCCGCTCCCAGAGATCCTGAATCTTGTCGGCGATATCAGCGGCGGCCAGGTTGTCGAGATTAATGATGTTAATGTCTCCGAGATAATCTTCACCCACCTGGTCCAGTTGTTTGATGAGATTTTGGATTTCTTCAAAATTTTCCTGGCTGGCGGCCACGATGAGTGCATTGGTACGCACGTCGCCGGCGATATAGGTGTTTTCCTTATCCGCAGAGATGGAGCCGTTCTTTTCGGCCATCTGAGCCCATTGATCGGTCAGCTCCTTGGCGATCTCTTCGATGCGCCGCACGTCGGCATGTTGCAGCTTGATCATGCGGGGCGAATATTTGCCGGTAAACCCTTCCTGGTCCACGGAATCGACTACTTGTTGGACAAGGAGAATCTGGTCGATTTGCCCAGCCACCAACAGGGTATTGGTCCGCCGATCGGCAGACAAAGCAATATTGCGGGTCAAGGCCTGCCCGGGGTACCCCTTGGGCTGACGGTCAGGGACGTCACCTTCCCGGCCCAACAGGGCGGGTAGTCGTTGGCCGGCCTGGAACATCTCGTTGACGGTCTGCATCACCTGCTCGGCGTCGGCGTACTTCATGTGGAAGAAACGGACGGCCATCTCCTCGGCGATGGGCAGGGTATCCAGGAGGTTAATGATTTCCCCGATCGGTTTCATGTTCTCAGGCACCGTGGCTACCACCAGTGCGTTGGCCCCTTCGTCGGCGTAAAGCTTTATCGGTTTTTCCAGGTTGAGGTCGGGGATGGAATCCTCGCCGTTGACCAGGCGGAGTTGGCGGATTTGTTCCTTGGCGGCTTCGGCGGCTTCGGTTTCCGGCTTGATCATTCCCGACATGATCTCAACCAGCTTGCTCGCGTCGGCTTTTTGAAGGAAGAAGAACTTGGCGTTCACCACGCCCCCGGTTTCCGGGCTTGGAGGTACGTCGATCATTTCCAACCATTTTTTGATCTGCTCAATATCCGGAGGCGAAGCGGACACCATAATTTGATTGAGGCGGGGATCGGCATAGATGTCCACAAGTTTTTCGGTTTCCCCGCGGCGTTTGCGTTTCATCTCCAGCATGGCGTTCAATTTTTCCGCGGCTTCGGCGGCGGTTATGTTCTTGACCGGCAGCGGTTCAAATTGCATTTCATCAGTCAATGTCGGCTGATCCAACTGTTTAATTATGTGCTCGATATCCGGCAGGTTTTTTTCCGAGGCAGCGACCATCAATTTGTTACTGCGAGATTCGGGAATAATGGTGATTCGATCTTCCACTCGAACCTGGCCGCGGGCGCTCTGCTTGGCAGCGTTCCATAATTTTTCAATTTGAGGA
>CAZMVS010000123.1:0-9706 GCA_964569525.1 uncultured Planctomycetales bacterium | reverse complement strand
ATTACCTCCGTCGCTCGTGATGACCTCCCTGATGAAGGCGCCGGCCACTTCGCAGCCTGCATTCGAGCCATCCGCGAACAACTTCCCTCCGCGACCATCGAGATTCTTCCCGACGATTTCCACGCCCGGCCGGATTGCATCGCCACGGTCTGTCAGGCCAACCCCGACGTTTTCAATCACAATCTGGAAACCGTCGAACGCCTTACTCCCGAAGTCCGCCCCCAAGCTGACTACCACCGCTCCCTTAAAACCCTCCGTCTGGTGCGCGATTACGCCCCCGCCATGCCCACCAAAAGCGGCCTGATGGTCGGCCTCGGCGAAACCATGGACGAAATATGCCAGGCCCTGGCCGACCTCCGCAAGGTGGATTGCAACATCGTGACCGTCGGCCAATACTTGAGCCCCACGCCCCAACATTACCCTGTCCAATACTTCTGGACACCTGAAGAATTCGAAACAATAGCCGACCACGCCCGCAATATGGGTTTTGCAGCAGTAGCCGCCGGCCCCTTCGTCCGCAGCAGTTACAACGCCGGCAAGATTTATGACCAAATGCGTCAACAACGTCAACAGGGCTGAAAACCGCCCTTTATGCTTACCATCATCAAAGTAAAATTCAAATATGGACATACGCCCCTTCAGCGAGTAGCTTTTCGTAAGGAAAAACGCTTATAACTTGGGTTTCTCTCGATCTGTATACCCTTTGTCCTGGGCGAATTGAAAACAGGAGCATCTGCCTTGTCCCTCAAAGATAAGTTGCCCGGAAAATTCATTGTTCTGGATGGACCCGACGGTTCAGGCAAATCCGCTCAACTCGACTTGTTGGCCACTGAACTTCAACAACTAGGCTTACCGATCGTCCGCACCCGTGATCCCGGCGGAACCGCTATCGGCGATCATATCCGCGAAATGCTCCTCGGTAGCCATTTGGCCAATATGGACCTCCGCTGCGAAACCCTGCTTTTCATGGCCTCCCGAGCTCAACTGGTTGGCGAAGTAATCGAGCCTGCCCTCCAGGCCAACAAGGTGGTCCTCTGCGACCGCTTCATCTCCGCCACCTGTGCCTACCAGGGAGCAGCCGGGTACAAAATTCGTAGAATTATTGAACTGGGAAACTTCGCTGTCGGGCAAACCTGGCCAAATCTGACTCTCATTATCGACGTGCCAGCCGAAGAAGGCTTCAAACGCATTGAAAAACCGGGTAATAACGACCGTGGACCACGCGACGCCATGGAATCACGCCCCTTGGATTATCACCGCCGCGTTCGCGAATTGTTTCAGACTTTGCCCGACGAATACCCCGGCCAAGTGGAAATTATTAACGGCTTGGGAACAACACAAGAAGTTCACCAGCGAATCATGGAGACCCTTGACCGTGTCCATTTTTGAGGTCCAGCACCAACCCCGAGCTCAGCGAATGATTCAACGCGCATTGAACAGTCAGCGTACACCCCATGCCTACCTGTTCGCCGGTCTGGACGGCGTGGGCAAAGAAATGATGGCCCTTCGCCTGGCCCGGATCCTGCTCTGTCAGTCACCAATCACCACCACCATGCCCGATCAGCCGGACATGCCCGCCCTTGACGCCTGTGGCCAGTGCCAGGACTGCCAGGTCTTGATGGGCCACGACGCCGCCCATCCCGACCTTTCCCTGATCTATCGACAACTCGCCCGCCAGCATCCCGACTCCACCATTCGCAATCAAAAAGCTCTATTTCTCGGCGTGGAAGTCATTCGCCACTTCCTGGTGGAAAAAGCTACTATTCGACCTAACCGGGGCAAAGCCCGAGTCTTCATCGTCCGCGAAGCGGAACGCATGAACGAGGCCGCCCAGAACAGTCTGCTGAAAACCCTCGAAGAACCGCCGACCTCGACCTTTATCATCCTGATCTGTTCCGCCTTGGACCGCATGTTGCCTACCACCCGCTCCCGCTGCCAAGAGGTGATTTTCCAGGCCCTGCCCCCCGATTTTATTCAACAAAAACTAAGCAAACTACACCCGGATATTGCACCAAGCGAAGCCGCTTACCTGGCCCGCCATGCCAACGGCAGTTTAGGCGCCGCTGTTCTGCACCACGAAGCCGGATTGTTTCCCCTCAAACAAAAGTGGGGACAAGAATTAGCTAAACTAATTGCAGGTAACAAAGGCCAAGCCCCTCACGCATTGGCCAAACCGCTTGAACAGGACGCCGCCGAACTGGGCAAGCGTCTTATCAGCGATGATTCCGATTTATCCGCCACCGACGCCACTCGCACCGGCCTGCAGGCCCTGCTCTCTTGCTTGGCCGACTTCTATCTCGACGCCACCCGCCGCACCGCCAAGGCCGACCTGCCCATGATCAACAACGATCAGCCAAAGGTCATCGACGCTTTATGCCGGGCACGAAAAGGGCAGGCCCTGCTCAGCTCCTTCCGCTACCTCGCCCAGGCCGACAACGCCCTCGGTCGTAACGCCCCCTTGGAACTGCTCCTCAACACCCTGTTCATCCAGCTGAACCACCCCGTCACCCGCCAGACGGCATAACAAAACGCCCGCACCAAACCACTGTTATTCAAAAGATAATCCCATTGCACAAGATATGATCGTCACAGCGTGATTTTTAGTCACCATCCAAGGTCCTATGGAAAAACAATAGAATCCCAAAAAGCTATGCGTAATTCAGGCTTATCGGCTATAATCAACACAGGAGGTATGGATTATGGATTGGAAATCCCACATATCAACTGATCCCAATATCTGCCACGGCAAGGCCTGTATCAAGGGAACATGTGTCTTGGTCTCCGTGATACTTGACAACCTAGCTGCGGGTGAAACGCCAGAGAATATCGCCCAAGGTTATCAAATCACTTTAGAGGATATTCAGGCTGCCCTTTTATACGCGGCCGAACTGTCCCGGGAACGGGTAATCACTTTACCTGCGGATATCGCCTGATGTATTTTAAAATTGATGAAAACCTGCATCCGCAAATTGCTCTTATATTACGCGAACATGGTCATGATGCGACAACGGTACGAGAACAAAATTTGTGAGGAACGAAAGACGAAGAGTTAATTAACGTTTGCTTTGCCGAGCAAAGGGCTTTGTTAACTTTGGACATTGGTTTTGCAGACATACGCCAATACCCCCCCTGAACAGAATGCCGGACTAATTGTTCTTCGACTCAATTCGCAGGATCGCAAGCACGTTTTGGAAACTATCGAGCATATTATCCCCCTTTTCAAGACAGAGAAAGTATTTGGGGCCCTCTGGATTGCAACAGAACAGGGTGTACGTATTCACGGACAGGATGAATAAGTAAAGCTAATCACACAAGTTAATTTAATGATCTACCCAATCATCGATGTGAACACAAGCGGGCAATAGGCCTGGTCGGCTCGAAGTTCTCAAGAACAATCTTCATGGTCACCGCCAATGGGGCAGACAGAATCATCCCCGGAACTCCCCATAGCATCCCCCAAAACGCCAGCGATAATAAAATCACCAACGGACTCACTCCCAGACGCTGGCCGATGATCATCGGCTCCAGGAAATTACCGACCAGCACTTGGGCCGTAATCAAAATAAAAGCAATTAATACAGGAACCCACGGATTGGCAAAAATAGCAAAACTCAATGCGATCGGCAAGGAAACCGCCACCAGGCTCCCAATATAAGGAATGAAGTTTGCAAAAAACGTTAGCAATCCCCACACCAACGCGTATTTCACTCCGAACAACATCAACACGAACGCGGAAAACACGCCGATTAATATACTCACAAACGTCTTCACCGCGATGTAACGCGTAATAGCGGCATTGATTTTGTCAATCACCTCGACAGCCTGCTCAGCTCGTTGCTGACCAAAAGCATTAAACAAACGCTGCCGAAAACTAACCGCCTCAGCCAACAAAAACATCAAGTAAATCACCACAACAAATATAACCGTGAAAATACCCACAAATGTCTCCACCGTCGACTGCAAAAGCGACATTAACCGCTGGGCATTCAGCAAAGACGTCCTTTCAATCGGTGTTTCCGGCAAAGAATTCCCCGGCGGGACATAAGTGTACCAAGCCGGCGAAGTCGTTGGTTGCGTCGCCGGCAAAGTCGTCAACTCGAACCAACCGCCCGGCTGAGTGCTTGGCTGCGTCGATGGTTCCGCTTGGAAACGCATCTGCGTCTCGGTAAACGAGTCAATCTTCTCGTCAAACTTCTGCAACCAGTTGCCGGCGGTGTCTTCAAATTTCACCAGGTAGGCCGGTATCTCCCGGCTCATCTCGCTGACCCCAAGAAAAGCCACGTTCCCAATGACAAACATGACCGACAAAACCGTCCCCACGATAACAACGTACGACAACAACGAAGGCAATTTATGGCGCACCAGCCAGCGATGGGCCGGTATAATCAGGTAGCCCAAAAATATCGCCACCATTAAAGGTTGAAGAATGGACTTCAACTCTGACAAAATCATGTAGGTCAACACCATGATCAACAGGGTCATCGCGGTCACCGTCAAAATGTGCCGCACCCGTCGATCGACGTCGTTCTTGCCGCCTTGGTCGTTGCCTTGCGCGTTGTTATTGGAGGGAGGCTCGCTACTCATTTGTTGTTATTCCGTTTGAAACTGACTCAACGCTTCACTCAACCCTTCAACTTGATCCGCACCCATCGGCACGGTGATCTTCGAACCCTCAAAATCGTCACCGATCGGCTCCACCCGTCCACCGAGATGCTCGGCTAAAAACGCCTCCATCACGGCGTTAAAAGAGGTCCTGTTCTCCGGCCGGGCGAAGCCGTGCCCTTCATCCGGATAAAGCACGTACGTCACCGGTATCCCTTTCTCCTGCATGGCCTTGACGATCTGGTCCGACTCCGCCTGCTTAACCCGCGGATCATTGGCCCCCTGGCCGATCAATAACGGCCGCTCAATTCGATCCGCGAACGTCAACGGCGAACGCTTCTTCAAAAACTCCAGCCCCTCTTCCGTACTCGGATCACCCACTCGCGTGGCAAACATCTCCAACATCGGTTTCCAATACGGCGGAATAGACTCGATCAGCGTAATCAAACTCGACGGCCCGACGATATCCACACCACATACAAACTTCTCCGACGTGAAAGTCAAACCCACCAACGTAGCATATCCACCGTAACTACCCCCGAAAATCGCTACCTTATCAGGATCGGCAATTTTCTCCTTAATCGCCCAGTTAACCGCATCGATAAGGTCGTCATGCATCTTGCCCGCCCATTCCTTATCCGCGGCATTCACGAATGCCTTGCCGAAACCCGTCGATCCGCGGAAATTCACCTGTAATACCGCATAGCCACGATTCGCCAGCCACTGGGCCACTCCGTCATAACCCCACGAATCCCGATGCCACGGCCCGCCATGCACATTCAACACCATCGGCAACGGTTCGCTCGGCCGAGCGTCTCCATCCGAATCCGTGCCCGCCGGTAAGGTTAAATAACTCACCAGCTTCAACCCGTCCCGGGCCTCGATCACCAAAGGATGCATATCCACCAGGGGCTGCCCCTTCAACTCATTACGATTTACAAACAGAAAACGAGTCTCCTTGCTCTCCCGATCCAGGTAATAATAAGCCACCGGACCGTCATCCTTGACCAACGCCGCCAGCCAGTAACGATCATCTAATGAACGACTTGCAACATGCACATCCGCATCCGCCAACGATTGCAACAACTTGAAATCTTCCTCCAATGCCGAGTCAAAAAACTTCCATTCCCGGCGAAGATAGTTGAAGCTCACCGCCTGCACCGTCTTTTCCGTCGGATGCGTCATCAGACCCGCAAGATCCGCCCGCGGATCCTCCGCTATGACCGTCTGTTCCCCTGTATCCAAATTCATCTTGGTAAAGGCACCCGTGTTTCGCCCCCGACTATCCATCAAATACAACACCCGACCAGTCTTGTCGAAACCCGCCACGTACGTGGTCATCGTGTCTTCCCGACCGATGGAAATAAACGGCTTCCACTCCTCGCCATCACGCCGCAACAATTCCTCGCCGCCTGCCGGCGTCATCCGCTGGCCAAAGCGGATTTTGTAATCCTCGTCAGTCACAAAACCCGCAAACCCCTCATTTTTCATCACCAACGTTTTCTCACCGCTCTCGATGTTGATGCGATAAATATCGTGATAACGCGGATCACGATCATTCAACCCGACGAGAATCTGCTTCGGAAATTTGTAACTTACCTCCTGTATCTGCGCCCGCACCCCTTTCATCGGCGTCAAATCACGAATATTCCCCGTGGTCACGTTGACACTATTGACCCGCCAGTTCTCATCCCCGTCGGCATCCTGCAAGTAAAGAATATGCTCACTGGTATAAGCCCAAAAATAAATGCGCACCCCCCGTTTTTTCTCCTCGGTCACCGGCTTGGCCGCCTCAGGATCATCAATCGGACCAACCCAAACGTTCAACACCCCGTCCACCGGGGCCAAATACGCCAAACGCCGACCGTCCGGACTGATCCGCGCCGATGCCTTATCCGGATTGCCGAACAATACATCCCGTGGAATCAGCGGCACCGACGATGTCTTCTCTCCCGCATGCGCAAAACCGGCCACCGCCAACACACTCAACAAAACAAGAACATATTCACAAATCGAAACCATGATACTTCCTCTCTGGCATGCAAAAACTCACAACTCATGCTGAACACAGGATTTTTATAAAACTGCGCAACAACAGATAAATTTCCCTCGCCCGAACCATCGGCATGGTCCTCCATTATCAAGCCAATCCCCCGCCGGGTCCAGCCTTAAACATCCCCTCCTCCCGCCTGCTTGCAAAAAAACACGCCCGTCTTGGATATTCACGCCCGTATGATTAAACTATCCCCCAATTACCCAAATAACAGAAAGGGACAGCAATACCAAAGCTCAATCCCCTCTTAATGCGAAAGGAAAACTATGCGCATTCTCTGTGTTCTGGCTCTATTGGCCACTGCTCTTTCTTCCACCTTATACGCCGCAAGCCCCCAGGATTGGCGGGACATCCGCAGCGGCTTGGAAATCCCCGACGAAAATTACTGCGATCAACCCTATATCATCATCACCAACGACGGCAACTGGCTCTGTGTCCTGACCACCGGCCAAGGACATGAAGGCTCCCGCAATCAACACGTCGTCGCCACCATCAGCGAAGATCATGGTAAATCCTGGTCCCCCCTCATCGACATCGAACCCGCCACCGGCCCCGAAGCTTCTTGGGTGGTCCCTCTCGTCACCCCCTCCGGCCGGGTTTACGCGTTTTACACCTACAACAAAGAAAAAATCTGCACACTCAAGGGCCGCGAAACCCGCGCCGATATGCTCGGCGCCTACGCTTATAAATATTCCGACGACAACGGCCGAACCTGGTCCTCAAAACGCTACTACCTGCCCCTGCGCATGACTCAACGCGACCGCAACAACGATTTCAACGGCAAAGTACAAATGTTCTGGGGCATCTGTAAGCCCATCATCTGCGACAAAACCGTCTATTTTACCTTCACCAAGATCGGCAAATACCTCGTGAACGACACCGAAGGCTGGTTGTTCAAGTCCGACAACTTACTCACCGAAAAAGATCCCGACAAAATCAACTGGCAAATGCTGCCCGAAGGCGACGTCGGCATCCGCTCACCCAAGCTCGGCCCGGTCCAGGCGGAACACAATCTCGTCTATCTTAACGATTGCGACCTGTACTGCATGTACCGCACCATCACCGGCCACCCCGCCCACACCTACAGCCGCGACGGCGGACACACTTGGACCACACCGGTCCCCGCTACCTATACCCCCAACGACCGCAAAATGAAAAATCCCCGCGCTTGTCCTAAAGTCTGGCGAACCAAAAACGGCCGCTACCTCTTCTGGTTTCACAATCACAGCGGCAAAACTTTCGAAGGCCGCAACCCCGTCTGGCTCGCCGCCGGACGCGAAATCAAAGGCCAAATCCATTGGTCACAACCGGAAATCCTTTTCTACCACCCCAACAAAAACCTACGCATGAGCTACCCCGATCTCGTCCAACAGGATAACCGCTGGTGGATAAGTGAAACCCAGAAATCCATCGCCCGTGTCCACGAAATCCCCGCTGACTTCATAAACGATCTGCTCAACCAACACGCCACCAAAAAAGTCACCCGCGACGGCCTCGCCCTCGAACTGGATACCAAACAAATCCAGACCGGATCTGCAACAATGCCCCAACTACCCGACCTCTCCGCCGGCAAAGGGTTCACCATCGAAACCTGGGTCCGCTTTGAATCATTAGACGCCAAGCAAACCCTGTTCGATTCAACAAACGATGCCGGCCAAGGCCTGACGCTTACCACCACCGATGAAAAAACCTGCCGCCTTATCCTCAACGACGGCAGCTTTACAGCCTATTGGGATTGCGACCGCGACTTGCTGCAAACCGAAAAACTACATCACATCGTCTTTACCGTGGACGGCGGCCCCAAAATCATCACCGTTCTTATCGACGGCCAACTCTGCGACGGCGGATCATACCGCCAGTTCGGCTGGGGACGCTTCGCCCAACAGTTCGGCCAAATCAAAGGCGGCAAAAACCTCCGCCTCGCTCCAAATCTGAAAGGAGAACTCCACAAAGTGCGCATCTACAACCGCCCCCTGCGCACCTCCGAAGCGATTGCCAATTACAACGCCTGTCATTTCGATCCCGATTTATCGGGAGAGAAATCTTAATACTTCACAACACCTGTCATTTCTCCCTTGCCGGGACCGGCGCGCCGGGAGAGAAATCTCCAACTTTTCTAATCCCTGCAACCTATTCCGTTTTTCTCTTACATCTACCTCTTGCACCCACCAACCGATTCGCTACCCTATACCGAAGTATTAAGACAAAAAATCACATCCCGCGTCTTCCGGGATCACGCTGGTCAGCAAAAAGGAATCAGCATGCAAACTTCACATTTCCGCGCCACAACAAGCCGGCTTCTGCTCCTCGCCTCCATCTTGGCGACTTTCGCAACCAGCTCCTTCGCCGCCCCAAAAATATCCAAAGATGAAAAAACATCCGCAAATAACGAATACAAAACCACCGAACCCTACGAACTCATGGGCAACCGCCTCGTCTTTACCAGTTGGTTGTTCATCCGGCCCGGCACCTTCGCCTGGATCGACGACAAAGGCGCCAACGTCAGTGTCAAAGGCGATCAAGGTGACTGGGGCGCCCATTTCGTTCGCCAGGGTTTCCCCCAGGGCATCCGCCTTCGCGCTCAGCCCGCAGAATACATGGGCCCCATCATCGAATCCGACGGCTCTGACAAACCTTTCAATCTTGCCATTACCACCCTGCTCAAAGACGGCGATACTTACAAAGCCTGGGGCATGCGCTCCGGCGGAAAAGGCGACGGCCCCTGCTATTTCGAATCCAACGACGGCCTGCACTGGCACGAACCCGATATCCAGATCACCGTTAACGACAAACCCGCCGACGACCTCAACATCTACGAAGGTACCGTCTTTATCGATCCTTCAGCCCCCGCCGACGAACGCTTTAAAATCGTCACCCTCTCCAGCATGAGCTACGAGGAATTCGAAGAATTCAAAAAACAAAATCCCGACCGCTGGGGACCCCGTGCCAAACGCGAAGATGTCGGCTCCGTGTTCTTCGTCCAGGGCATCGTCTCACCCGACGGCCACAACTGGAAAACCCTTCCCGAACCACTCTGCGTCGAGCACAGCG
>CAZMVS010000122.1:0-11243 GCA_964569525.1 uncultured Planctomycetales bacterium | reverse complement strand
CTTAATGAACAAGAAATCCGCCGCCTGATCACCGACGCCGGCTGGCAGCCACGCAAACGAAACTGTTACTACCAGTTGCTCGACTAGCATAGGCGAATGGATAAGTTCCCTCTCTTCGGTTACGATTTTTGCTAACCACAAGTATCTCTTTACAAAATTGCCTGATTATCGGGAAACATTCCCTTTCGCAGAAAAGGAGCGTACACGATGGTGGACATTTCATTCCCTTCCCGGCGTGAGTTTTTATCAACTTCAGCGAAAGCCACTGCGGCAGCAGGCTTGACACTCGGCGGTTGTACCGGCATTGGGCAACTCAAAATCGTTTCCGGCCCCAAGCCGGCACGGATTGAGCCGGGTCAACCAATTCGCATTGGCTGGATCGGCAGCGGCGGGCGTGGTCGGCGGCTGATGGGTTACTTGCTGGAACAACCCGAGGTGGTGGTCAAGGCCATTGCCGACCCGAACGACGCCAATCGACAAAAAGGCGCGGACATGGTCAAAAAAGCAGGCCACACGCCGGACGAATATGCAGGTGAAGAGGATTATAAAAACAAGCTGTTGGCAAGAGACGACATCGACGCAGTGTTCATTGCCGTCCCCGTCTATTTGCATGGAAAGTTTTACTTGGACGCCTTTGCGGCAGGTAAACACTTTTACGGAGAAAAACCTCTGTGTGCATCGTTGGGCGAAGCCGACGCCCTGATCCGCGCCCAAGAAAAGAATCCGGAACTGGTGGCCCAGATCGGTTTCCAGCGACGGGCGGATAAAATTTACCAGCGTGGTATCCAAGCCATCCGGGAAGGCGCCATCGGTGATCTGATCGGAGGCTACGGGGCATGGAACAACTGTTGGGGTCCGCTGGGTTTGCCCGATCAGGGGACGGCGATCTGGTACGGCCGCCGAGAGATGAGCGGGGACTGGATGTTGGAACAGGCTTGCCATACATGGGATGGATTCAATTGGGGAACAAATCAATTGCCCATCGCGGCCAGCGGGATGGGACGCGGAAACATGTTCCCGGAGATTGATCCGGACCGGAATGTAACCGACTTCTACTTTGCCAATATCGAATATCCCGAAGATTTTCTGGTGGACTTCGAACACAGTTGGATCAGTCCGCACAGCAAGTTCGACAAGAACAATCTGTTCAATGGTATTTTTGAACGAGTGATGGGCCCCAAAGGCGGGATCGCCTTGAGCGACGGGCATCTTTATCCGCGCAGCGCGGAAGGCGAGATGATCAAGTGGGCCGAGCACTACAAGGATGCCACGCCGCAATCGGTGGCCTCTTTCGTGCAGGCGGTGCGCGAAGGCCACAAGCCGGTCAGTGGTGTGCATAATGGGCGCATGGCCACGCTTACCGGCCTGCTGGTGCGCAAGGCGGTGGACGAGCGCCGCAAAGTTACCATGGACGAGATACTGGGTTAAAACACAAAAGCAGGAAACAAACCCGAGGAGTCCCGGCGGAGCAACTCCACCGCAGCACCGCATCATTAATGTTCCCGGGAACAAGAGGTAATCATCATAAGGAGGATATCCATGTCGGATCATCAACAAAGTCGTCGAGAATTTCTGTCGTCGTCGGCCAAGGTCGCCGGCCTGGCGGGATTGGCAGCCGGTGGTTGTTCGGCCATGGGTGGGGGATTGGCAATCACCGCCGGTCCGAAGCCGCCGCGGATCGATCCAAAGCAGACCATTCGTATGGGTGTTATCGGCGTGGGCAGCCGCGGGCGAGGCGTGATGTGGCAGTTTCTGAATCAACCGAACGTAGAGATTGCAGCTATCGCCGATCCGCAGAAGTCCAATCAGCAAGAAGCATTGAAACTGATCGAGCGAAAGAAGGCACCGAAGCCTGATCTTTATGACGGCGAGGAGGATTACAAAAACAAACTGTTGGCCCGGGATGATATCGACGCGGTGTTGTTGGCGGTGCCCTGTTATCTGCATACGTTGATGTATTTGGACTGTTTCGCAGCCGGCAAGCACTTTTACGGCGAGAAGCCGATGTCCATCACGGTAAAGGAAGCGGACGCGATGGTGGCGGCGCAGAAAAAGAACCCGGATGTTATCGCCCAGATCGGTTTTCAGCGGCGGGCGTCCGGTTATTACCAGGAAGAGATCAAGCGGATTCGCAACGGTGAGCTGGGCATGTTGATCGGCGGCTATGGGGCCTGGAATACCGCCTGGGGACCGATCGGTTTGCCGTCGGAAGGTAGCCGAGTCTGGCTGGGTCGCCAGAAACTCAGCGGCGACTGGATGCTGGAGCAAGCCTGCCATACATGGGACGTATTCAACTGGATTGCAGACGATATGCCCGTCGCTGCCAGCGGCATGGGTCGGCGAGACTTGTTCAAGGACCTCGATCCGAAACGGGACGTGACGGATTTCTACATGGCCCATGTTGAATACCCGGGCGAGTTGGCCTTCGATTTCGAGCATTCCTGGGTGCAGCCGCGGAAAGATTCGGAACATGTTTTCAGCGGGGTGTTCGAACGGGTGATCGGGAAGAACGGTGGAATTGACATGTCCACCGGCAGGATCTTCCCGCGGGCCGCAGACGGGGAAATGGTCCAGTTGGCAGGTACGGACATCAACAACACGACGCAATCCGCCCAAGCGTTTTCTGATGCGTTGCGGAACCATACCCAGCCGGCAAGTGGCGTGGACAATGGTAGAGCAGCAACGTTAGCGGGTCTTCTGGTCCGCAAGGCGGTGTATGAACGTCGGCGGGTGACCATAAACGAGCTTCTGTAAGCGAATTTTTTAATGAACGACAAGAGATTGATCGGCCCCGGAGTTTGCGAAAGCTTCGGGGTCGTTTTTGATACGGGGCGTATGTTTTTGCGATTTTATGTCGTTGCAAAGGGGTTAAAAATGGGTTTGTTTTCAGGTGTTCCGTTCGGGATATTTTTTGACGTAAGTCCTTTTTTAAGGAAGCTTTACGATCGTTTTTAAAGTGGCTTTGTTTTGTAATTTTAATTTGCGGTTTGCGGATCTGCAATCGGGCGATGAGATTGAGGTCAAAATTGGTTTTCGTGGTTGGTGTTTTTGCGTTCATTCCGGTTTTCTCCTGCCTGAGCACCATGGTTTTCGTCTCCTGTTTACGTCAGCGATAACACGGGGGGTGTTCCGCTTTGGGGATTATTTCGAGGACCGGGAATTGACTCTTCGAAAATCAAATGGTATTATTGCCATATGGCAATAAAGTTAAAACCCTACGCACATTATCAGGCGCGATCCCAGATTGCCAAGGCGTTGGCCCATCCCAGTCGGCTTTTGATTCTGGACGCCTTGGCGGAGGGGGAACAATGCGTATGTCGTCTGACGGAGTTGGTGGGGGCGGATCAATCCACGGTGTCCAAGCACTTGGGGATTTTACGGCAGGCGGGTCTGGTGGATTATCACCGCAAAGGAGCCCAGGTTTTTTACAAGTTGAAGGTTTGCTGTTTACAAGGATTCTGGGAATGCATCGAGTCGGTCCTGAAGGAAAATATCAAGAGCCAGAGCGAAGCGTTGAATCCGTAGCAGGGAAGGCTTCTTTTTTTGGGAAAACATATGGCCAATTGGCCATATTCGCATCGAAGCTGCGAGGCAGTCGTCTGGCGGGCTTGCTGATCATGATGGCGGTGTTTTTGTCGGCGTACTTTCTGCCTTTCGAGCAGTTGCCGACGGGCGGCCGAGTAGCGAGCGCGGGCAGAGAAGCACTTTTGATGTTGCAGGATTACGCCCGGGAGCATGTCCTTTTATGTCTGGTACCTGCCCTTTTTATAGCTGGAGCGATTGCGGTTTTTGTTTCCCAGGCGGCAGTGATTAAGTATTTCGGGGCGCAGGCGAACAAGGTTCTGGCGTATTGTGTAGCGAGTGTTTCGGGGACGGTGCTGGCGGCGTGTTCGTGTACGATTCTGCCCTTGTTTGCGGGGATTTATACGCGCGGGGCGGGCATCGGGCCGGCAACGGCGTTTTTGTATTCCGGACCGGCGATTAACGTATTGGCAATTATTCTGACCGCACGGGTGTTAGGCTGGGAGCTCGGCCTGGCCCGGGCGATCGGGGCGGTGATTTTCAGCATCGTGATTGGATTGTGCATGCAGGTGATTTATCGCCGGGAGGAAAAAGAAAAAGCAGTTGGGGACATGGTCATGCCGGAAGATGATCATGACCGGCCGCTGTGGAAGAACGCGGTTTATTTCGCCTTGATGATGGGGATCCTGGTTTTCGCCAACTGGAAAGCGCTCGATCCGGAGGGCATCGGGTGGGTCATCGCCTCGGTGAAGTGGATCATAACAGGTATCTTAAGCATTTTTTTAGCAGTGATTCTGTATGCGTGGTTTTGCAAGGAGGAACTGGGCGAGTGGGTAACAAGTACGTGGCGGTTCGCCAGGCAGATTTTGCCGCTGTTGTTTGTCGGTGTAGTGGTAGCGGGTTTGCTTCTGGGCCGACCAGGTCATGCGGCGTTGATACCGGAGCGATGGATCGCCGGGCTGGTCGGAGGGAACAGTGTGCAGGCCAACCTGTTCGCTTCGGTAGTCGGGGCGTTCATGTATTTCGCGACGTTGACGGAGGTACCCATCCTGGAAGGCTTACTGGGCGCGGGGATGGGACAGGGGCCGGCGTTAGCATTGTTATTGGCGGGACCGGCCCTTTCATTGCCGAACATGCTGGTGATCCGTTTTGTGATGGGGACTCAAAAGACGGTTGTGTTTGTATCACTGGTCGTGGTCATGGCCACCATCTCGGGAATGATTTTCGGAGCGATTACGTGATAAGTTTACGACCGAGCATAGAGGTGTAGATCCAATCTTGTTATCGCAAAGCTCGAACGAATTAATGACGGTCACGAATGCACGAGGTTATAACGGATATGACAAGCGGAACAGGTAAGGTTGATTTTTAACTGGGGCAGGATGAATGATGGGCACACAAGCAAACCAGAATTTCCGTTCCTTCGACAAGCTTTTGAAGGAATTAACTTTTGATTTCTTCGGTTCGGGCCAACACAAGATTACGGCCGACGAATTGTTATCATTGCCTGATGCTGTGTTACTGGATGTTCGTTCGGCAGAAGAAGTTCAGACTCTGGCTTTGCCGTTTTCGCGCGATCTAACAACTCTGCACATCCCTACAAATGAAATTCCCAACCGTCTAGGCGAGATCCCCACAGACCGGCTGGTTGCCGTTTTCTGTTCGGCGGGTATACGAGCATCCATAGTTTACGCGTATCTCCGGATCACGGACTATAAGGCGGTTCGCATTCTTGTCGGCGGGTTTTCCGGCCTGACTGAGCAGGCCAAACCTGGCAAGCTATGGACACGAATGAAATCCAGGGAGGAATCGTCATGAAGTGGGCCATCGGCCTTGTATTAATATTGGGGTTGGCAATCCTGATGACCATGACTGGGCGCGGGGGCGGTAACTTTTATGTTCCGGTCCTGGTGGCCTGTGGTGTGCCGATGCATGAAGCAGCGACGAGCGGTCAGTTTATCCTTGTTGCCACCGCCGCCGCCGCCGCTTTTTTGTTTCATAAATATCGAACGGTTGATTGGAAGCTGGCATTGGTTATTGATCCACCAACGGACATCATGGCGTTGTTCGGAGGCTATCTATCGGCGTACGTGGACGGAGTAACGTTGAAGTTAATCATGGCTGGTTTGTTAGCGGTGGCCGGCTTGTGCATGTTCATAAAAGTGAAAGACCGTTGTGGCCCGTCGCGGCGGAGATTCGGTTTCTGGCGGCGTCAATTCGGGGACGAGGAGTACACAGTAAATCTATGGTTGGCGTTGCCGATCACTGCTGCCACCGGGCTGGCGGCAGGCGCGGTCGGTATTTCCGGTGGTTCGTTTAAGGTTCCGCTCATGGTATTGGCATGCGGAGTTCCCATGCGGGTCGCGGTCGGAACCTCTTCACTCATGGTGGCCGCAACCGCCGCGATGGGATTTGCCGGGCATGCGGCACAAGGGCATTTTGATCCCCACTGGGCGCTACCGATGGCGTGTGTCGCCGTAGTGGGCGGAATAATTGGAAGTAAATTCGCATTGAAAACGAAACCTAAAAACCTCAAAACGGTGTTCGCCGTCACAACGCTGGCGGCGGCCGGGTTCATGGTCACTAATGCGTTGATATCGAGATAGCAGAATAGAGTATACGATTAAAACAAGCGTTTTTTCATTAGCGAGGCATTCTCGAAGTGTTCTCGATTTTTATACAAGGAGCATTAGAAATGAAAATTGAGATTCTCGGGGCTGGTTGTGCAAAGTGTGAGAAGCTGGCGGCCAATGCAGAGGCGGCGGTGAAAAGTCTGGGGCGCGACGACGAGGTCTGCAAAGTGACCGAGCTGAAAGAGATCATGAACCGGGGGGTCATGGTTACGCCGGCGCTTGCGGTGGATGGGGAGGTCAAGAGTTCAGGTAAGGTTCTCAGCGAAAAGGAGATCGAGGTCATTTTGCAAGAAGCGAGTTCGAGTTAAGAAAACGCTGACGCGAAGTAGAATCTTTATAAAGGGAAGCAACCATGAAAAAGAACCTAGCTATTGTCGCGGTGGTGCTGATTGGCGTGGGGCTGGTAGCGTGGTTAAAAAGCAACGACGAGCAGTCAGCGAAGAAACAGAACTCGACGAATAAGCGACAAGTAGAAACCACACAACCGACGAATGCGTCGCAGCCCATGAAAGCATTGCCCCGCCTGATCGAAATCGGTGCGGGGAAATGCGAGTCCTGCAAGAAGATGGCCCCGATTATCGAATCCATAAAAAACGATTTTGCCAAGCAGTTGCAAGTGGAGTCGATCGATGTATTCGAGGAAAAGCAACAGGCCCGGAAGTACAGGTATCGATTGATTCCGACCCAGATCGTGCTGGACAGCGCGGGCCGGGAACTCTGGCGGCACGTGGGATACATTCCGCGCGAACAGTTGCTCATCAAGATGAAGGAACTGGGAGTGCTGGAATGAACGGTGCGTTGACGGACAACCTGGTGCAATGGATCGAAGGGGCGTCGTGGCTGGCTCCTTTGGCCGCCCTAGTTGGTGGATTGTTAACGGCGGCGAATCCGTGTGTTTTATCAATGATTCCGCTGATGATGGCTTACGTGGCAGGCAGGCCGGAAAGTCGAAACATAGGGAGCTCGTTTTTGCTTTCCCTGCTTTTTGCGATCGGTTTGACGATCACCTTCGGTTTGTTGTTCATGGCCACCTGGGCGGCTGGCTCGTTCCTGCAGGCAGGGGTATGGACGTACATAGCAGCGGCGGTGTGTCTTTTGATGGGGCTGCATTTATTGGGGGTGATCGAGTTTACCATTCCCGCACCGGTATCAGTTCGGCCGGAACAAAAAGGTATTTTCGGCGCCCTTTTACTGGGGATGTTATTCGGTTTGGTTTCCTTGCCTTGCGCGGGACCTATTTTGCTGGCGTTGCTTTCAGTGGTTCCACTGAAAGGCGCATTATTCGGTGCAGCTTTATTGGGGGCATACAGTCTAGGGCATTGCGCGCTGATTCTGATCGGCGGCACGTCGATAGGATTGGCCAAGCGGATGATCGAATCGCGAGGCTTGAAGAAAGCGAATCATTGGCTGTGTAAAGGGGCGGGGCTGGTGATTATCGCCGTGGGGGCATTATTACTTATCCAGGCGTAAATTGATGATAAGCGACATGTGCTGGAGGGATTCATGACGGAAACAGACAACGGCAAGAAACGGGTCCTTATTCTTTGTACGGGGAACTCGGCGCGGTCGCAGATGGCGGAGGGTTTCTGGCGGCATTACGGAGGGGGGCAATGGGAAGTGTGCAGCGCGGGGGTGGCCCCAGGCCGTGTTGCTCCGACGGCGATACAAGTTATGCAAGAAGCAGGGGTGGATATCAGCGATCATTACAGCAAGAGCGTGAGCAAATTCGTGGGGCAAAATTTCGACTTGGTAGTAACGGTTTGTGATAACGCGGCGGTAGAGTGTCCGTCCTTTCCGGGGGCACAACGGCAAGTGCATTGGCCTTTCGATGATCCGCCGCATATTCCGGAGCAGGATGAGAACTTTCTGGACACCTGGCGGGCGATTCGGGACCGGATCGAAGCGCGTATCACCGACTGGTTGAGGACAGAAGGGTAGCTTGATGTTGAAACAGGTCAGCAAAGGACTGTCTTTTCTGGATCGTTACTTGACGTTGTGGATTTTCCTGGCCATGGCCGGAGGCGTCGGGCTGGGTTACGTGGCGCCGAGCGTCGAGCAGGTGATCGATCGGTTTTCGGTGGGAACGACGAATATTCCCATTGCGATCGGATTAATTTTGATGATGTATCCGCCACTGGCCAAGGTGAAATATGAAGAGCTGGGGGATGCGTTCCGGGATTGGCGGGTACTGGGGTTGTCACTGGTGCAGAACTGGGTAATCGGCCCGGTGCTGATGTTTCTGCTGGCCATCCTTTTTTTGCGCGGCGCACCGGCGTACATGGTGGGATTGATTCTGATCGGGTTGGCCCGTTGTATCGCCATGGTGATCGTATGGAATGATCTGGCCGGCGGGGATCGCCAATACGCGGCGGGATTGGTGGCCTTTAATTCCATCTTCCAAGTGCTGTTTTTCTCATTGTATGCCTGGATCTTCATTACCGTTTTACCACCGCTGCTGGGTTTGAGCGGGGCCATCGTGGAGGTCACCATTGCGGAGATCGCCTGGAGCGTGTTTATTTACCTGGGTATTCCTTTTCTGGCAGGGCTTTTCAGCCGGTTGATATTGATCCGTCAAAAAGGCAGGCTATGGTATGAACGGTCCTTTGTACCGAAAATTTCACCGATCACGCTCGTTGCGTTGTTGTTTACGATCGTGGTGATGTTTTCCATGAAAGGGGAATATATCGTTCGGCTGCCGCTGCACGTATTACAAATCGCGGTTCCCTTGTGCATTTATTTCGTGGTCATGTTCCTGGCTTCGTTCTGGATGGGCAAGAAACTGGGGGCGGATTACCCGAAAACCACTACAATCGCATTTACAGCGGCGAGTAATAACTTCGAGCTGGCCATCGCAGTGGCCATTTCGGTGTTCGGTATCCATTCCGGGCAAGCGTTCGCGGCGGTGATCGGGCCGCTGGTCGAAGTGCCGGTTTTGATCAGCCTGGTTAACGTGGCCTTAACGTTGAAACAGCGTTGGTTTAGCGAAGAGGCGGCCAGGCCGCCGGCCGTAACGAATTAAACTTCCCACGAACAGCCGATACAATAGGCGGCATGTATCAAAATACTTTACTATTCCGCACGCGGCAGGCAGGTGACTCTGCATTTCGCAGGGGAAGTATATTCTCAGCGCTCCTTGCGGTATCGCTGCTGCTGTTTGTTGTTTTGGGGATATTCGCCGGTTGTGACGAGTCACGGGTGGATACGTCGGAGGGAGAGCAGGAATTAATCATCCCGGCCGGGCTGACGCATACCCGCTGGGTAGAGCTGGACGGCACAGGCAATACGCGTGATCTTGGCGGATACGAGGCAATGAATGGTCGACAAGTCCGCTGGAATGTGGTGTATCGTTCCGCGCATTTGGGAACGCTGTCAGAGGATGGGTGTGCGCGCTTTAAAGAGTTAGGAGTTAAGACTGTAATTGATATGCGGAACCGACTGTCTCCGGTCTCGTTGTTCGGCGGAGACGTGCCTTGTGTGCATGAGGTGGCGAAGGTTCTGCTATTGCCGGTGTTGATTGCGGAAGAAGTTCCGATCGAGGAAAAATATTCGCAAACCGTGCGTGACTATGCTGACGAGTACCGGGAGATGCTGGAGCTTGTTGCGCAACCGGAGAGACTGCCTTTGCTGTTTCATTGTGCGGCGGGAAAGGATCGTAGCGGTATTCTGGCGGCCTTACTCTTGTCGTTGCTCGGGGTGGAGCGGGAAACCATCATGGATGAATATATGCTTTCGGGCGAGGTTTGCGAGACCTTGTATCCGGAAGCGATGCGGAGCTTATTGGATACCATTGAAGGGGCCGGGGGGATCGAAACTTACTTGCAATCCATCGGAATTGAGGCGGATACGCAAGCAGCCATTCAAGCGAACCTTTTAACAGCAAATTAATAAATTAGCGCGCTTTTTGCTCCCTTCCAACCGGGGGCAAAAAGCTGAATCAGGGATGCACGCCGCAGCCAAAGCTTAGTAAGCGTCGGTCTTGTCCGGCTCGTCGGTTCCGATCATGTCTTCTATTTCGTCCAGCTGATCCTGCAGATCCTGCAATTGTTCGGTGGGATCGACGTAGCCCGGCCGACTTTTCGCGACGGACAACCGATTGATTTCTTCCATAAGTTCCTGGCGGCGTTGATGCAAGAATTCAACTTCTTCGGGCCTCATCGCGTCACCTCCTCCCTCACTTATACCCATATAAAATTTTTAGGAGCAAGTATTTGCAAGTCAACAAATCATTTTTACTTTTACGAATTTCCGCAAAAGGATTCTATTTATTTGTGTTACCATGGGACACGTCACCTCTCTAAATATTATTTTAAACCACAAATATGGTGCTTTTCAGGGCGGAAGCTAGTCTCATTTTTTCAAGTTTTTTCCGTGATTATGGGCATAAAATGTTAGCCAGGAAGTCAACAACAGCTTTTGGACAATTTGTCACGGAATGGATTTTCGAAGTCATGGGCAGGATGGGTAAGTGATCGGCTTATGGCAAAGATTTTCTTGAAGTTGAACGCATTCACGGCTTGGAGATTGAACCATGGCGGGTTCCAGCAAATCACGGGAAAAGACAGGCGGGCGCAGGCAAAAGTCTGCAAGCAATAAGAAGAAGGCCAAGCGTTCGGATCATTTTCTCGAGACTGTGGATAAATATAACGAAGTGCTGATGGTGACCCACGATAATCCGGATCCGGACGCCATAGGTGCCGGCTGGGCCTTGGTAGAGTTGGTCAAGAAAAAGTTACAAAAGCCGGCGCGGCTGGTAGCAGGCGGGGCTGTCATCCGAGCGGAGAACTTATACTTGGTTCGCGTACTGGAGCCGCCGATCGAACTGGTTGACCGTCTTCGATATACAAAAGAAACCGCGATCGTATTGGTGGATTGTAATCTAAGGGCGGACAATCACCTGCTGGAGGGGGGCAATATTCAACCGACCGCGGTGATCGATCATCACGAATACAGTGCGGCCGATCGGAAACTGGCGCATTTTGATATTCGGCCGAATCTTGGGGCCTCCGCCACGATCGCCACCCAATATTTTTATGAGCAGCAGCTCGAACCCAATAAACCATTAGCCACGGCACTGGTTTATGCTCTACA
>CAZMVS010000121.1:0-4994 GCA_964569525.1 uncultured Planctomycetales bacterium | reverse complement strand
CCGGGATTTCAGACGGTAAACCCCGTCCAAAACCCCGGTTTTACATGGTTATCGTATGGCCATTTCGGTCAGATAGGATTATCTTGGACAGCAGTGATTATTTTCATAATTTTTGGATGAGCTTTTTTAAAGATATATAATTTAGTTCCTTGAGAATCATCTTCTGCGAAATGGCTGATCGTGATAAAATACTCGCCAGAGGAGGGAATAAAATAACTACTTTTATCTGTATCGTGCGTGTAAGGGAAATAACTAACATAAATAATATAGGTTAGAGCAAATACAAACAGAGATACCATAAGAACCGATAAAGACCAAATTATATTAACCCTTTTCTGACTTGGGTTACGAGCCAGGCGAAGCCATATTATTCGCAATACGTATCCATATATGATGACGATACTTAATACGCAAATAAAACCTTTCGTATTTGTGGTCATGATCGATTAGCCTTGTGAAGAAATAGGTGATCGTGACCAATGGTCTCCATGGATAATAATTTGTTTTGTTCCGTCATCATTGCAATCCCGCCTTTTTCTTTGGAAATTACGTAATCCATCTCAAAATCGGGAAGGTCTGCTTTGCTTCTTTTTGACATTAATCTTGCGTTTGACGATCTGTGCTCCATCTTTATATTCGAAATTCTCACAAGCCAGGTCGAGCCCTAATAAGATCGCACTTTTCTGCGCCATATCCAAATGGCTTAATTTATTTTTATAGATCTCCAGGTCTTCATCCTTCATATTTCTAGTTTGTAACCACAAAGCGTATTTCAATGAACCTTTTTCAAAAACACGGACAAAATTGCATATCCTTTTCGGAAGAGAGATTTGATCAGTTAATATTTTTCTACCACCTGTGATGATATTGCGCTTTATCATCTCTTCCCCATCTTCACCAGGTAGCTTACTTTGGTAAAGCGATACATATTCTTCCCCATATGAACTCGTGATATATTGTGTCTTGACAAAAACCATATTCAATAACGCATCAAGAGCTTTTGTTTTCTGTGTACTTTTTAAATCATCCAGGCTTGCACTTATTATATGTTGCCATACTTCCAAATCACTCATCTGGTGAATATATTTCTTTGCCTGTCCAACAATACCGCTTTCAAACTTATATCGTTTTTGCATCTCAGATAAGTAATCAAAAGCGATTTTTCGTATATCCAAAGGCGCCCTATCTAAAAGTATCGTTCCATATTCGCAATGCAGTGCCAAGCTATCAGCATTATGGTATATGGATTTTAAATTCCCATAAATAATTACTACTGGATAACCTTGAGAATATACAGGACTCCAATTCTTTCCACCAAGGGGCAGTTGAGTTGCAAGATCATGCCAATCACGTTGCTTCACGGATTTGATGGGCAACTCGTTCTTTTCTTCTTTCCAATCCTTTAGGAATCGCTCGCACTTCGCTTGGACACCGAGGGCTTTATTCTTTGGGTCAGATGAGAAGGCATCACCGACATACACAAACAAAATCATAATCACAACAATAGGTTTCATTATCTTTAAATTCATAATTCACACACCATTGGCCCATTTCACACCAAAGACGCCACTACGATATGGCTCAATACAATTTTTAACATATTTAACATTTCTTCTTACAAATCCGTCTTTTATCTCGCCAATTTTAGAAAATATTGGATCAATAGAGGATGTAAAAGATTATCTTGGGTCGCATTACACTACAGCCGGTGCTGATATGTATCAACCTTCTAAAAAAGCTTTAGTTTATCTCTCCAGGCGCATCGAGATTCGGAGAAACAAGCATCATGAGGCTATAAAATTTCTCACCCGATAAATCGGAATTCGAAATGGCATTCGCCAATGGAAAGTGGCATCCGTCTTACCAACTGCATTTCATGTGCGCAACGGGAAATAGCTTTTATAAAGTTAGGATAAAAATATTAACCCTAAGGTTTTATTTTTCTTGCCACGGGGGGTGGGCTTGGTATGCTTATAATGTGGGTCGGGGTATTTATTTGTTTGCATACAACGGGAGGATGCGGCGATGGCATCAATTTCGCCTTTGAGTATGACCACGGTAGCGACGGTGGGGACGTACATGCCGCGTAAGTGCGGGATAGCGACGTTTACCACGGACCTGTTGGGGGCGATCAAGGCGGAGTTGGCGGGGCACGGGGATATCTACGCGGTGGCCATGGATGACGTCCCGGAGGGGTACCGATACCCGGACGAGGTGCGGTTCCAGATACGGGCCAGCCAATTGCAGGATTATCGTCTGGCGGCGGACTTCATCGCCAGTAGCCAAGTGAACGTAGTCAACGTGCAGCACGAATACGGAATTTTCGGCGGGCCGGCAGGAGCGCACATTCTGCGACTGTTGCGCGAGGTTCGGGTGCCGATCATCACCACGCTGCATACGGTATTGAAAGAGCCGACCAAAGAGCAGCGGAAGGTGATGGACGAGTTATGGCGGGTGTCGGACAGCCTGGTGGTGATGAGTCATCGGGCGGAGCAGATGTTGCAGGACATCTACAACGTGCCGGCGGACCGGATCGCGTTTATTCCACACGGGATACCGGACGTGCCCTTTCTGGACCCGAACTATCACAAGGACCAGTTCCGCGCGGAAGGGCGGCGGGTGATTTTGACCTTCGGGTTACTGTCGCCGAACAAGGGGATCGAGGTGATGATCGAGGCCATGCCGGAGATCGTCAGGCGGTATCCGGATACGTTGTATATCGTGTTGGGGGCGACGCATCCGCACCTGTTGAAAACGCAGGGGGAAGCGTACCGGACGAGTTTGCAGCGGCGGGTGGCGGATTTGGGATTGCAGGAGAACGTGCGGTTCCGCAACCAGTTCGTGGAGACCAAGGAGTTGTGTGAATATATCGGGGCGGCGGACTTGTACGTGACGCCTTATCTGAACGAGGAGCAGATTACGTCGGGAACGCTGGCGTATGCGGTTGGTTCGGGCAAGGCGGTGGTATCGACGCCGTATTGGCATGCCCAAGAGATGTTGGCCGACGGGCGGGGGATTCTGGTTCCGTTTCGGGATCCGCCGGCGTTAGCGGAGGCGGTGGTACACCTGTTTGAGAATTCGGTAGAGCGGCATCAAATTCGCAAGAAGGCGTACACCGATTGCCGGGACATGGTGTGGAAGCAGGTAGCGAGGCAATATTTATTGTTGGCCCAGGAGGTGCAGCAGCGGCGGGCGGTGCGGCCGAGGCCTTTGAGTATGCGGCGGAAGCGTGTGGGGCGGGTGGAAGAGTTGCCGGAGTTGAAGCTGGCGCACATGCGGCGGCTGACGGATGACGTAGGGATTTTGCAGCACGCGGTTTATACCGTGCCGGATCGGGATCACGGGTATTGCCTGGACGATAACGGTCGGGGGCTGGTGGTGTGCGCGTTGTATGACCAGCTTTATCAGTCGGACGAGTTACACGACCTGGCCAACGTGTATCTTTCGTATTTGTATCATGCGTACGAGCAGAAGAATCGGCGGTTCCATAATTTCATGGCCTATTCGCGGCAGTGGCGGGACGGCGAAGGAAGTGAGGATAGTCACGGCCGGGCGTTGTGGGGCCTGGGAATGATGTCGTCGCACGCGACAAATGAGAACCTGCGGGCGGTAAGCGTGATGTTGTTTCAACAGGCGGTGGGAGTGGTGGAGCAGTTCACTTCGCCGCGGGCGTGGGCATACGCGTTGTTGGGGATTCACGCGTACCTGGAGCATTACACGGGTGATGCGGGGGTGCGGCGGTTTCGGCAGGTGCTGGCGGAGAAGTTGTACGATTTGTTCCAGCGGAACGCGACGGACGATTGGCCGTGGTGCGAAGATTATGTGACGTATTCGAATGCGACCATGCCGCATGCGTTGATTTTAGCGGGGACGTGGATACCGAACGGCCAAATGCGGGAGATGGGACTGCGAGCGTTGCAGTGGTTGTGTGATATTCAGCGGGCCGAGGATGGGCATTTTACATTTATTGGGAACAACGGTTGGCTGAAACGCAGTGGGGAGCGGGCCCGGTTTGACCAACAGCCGATCGAGGCGGCCCAGTTATGTTTTGCGACCGCGGAGGCCTATCGGACAACGAATGATGAGCACTGGTTGGCGGAGTCGCGGCGGTGCCTGGAATGGTTTTTGGGGGGGAATGATCTGGATGTTTCGGTGTATGATTTTGCGTCGGGAGGTTGCCGGGACGGGTTGCAGCCGGACGGTCCGAATTTCAACCAGGGGGCGGAATCGACGCTGGCCTGGTTGATCAGCCTGTTGACGTTCCTGTGCCAGGTAAGTCGGCAGACGCTTTTGGTCAAAGAAGAGGAGCAGCAGGCCGATACCGGTGCCATGCCCGTGGTTTCTGTTGCCCAGAGGAACTCGTAGCCATAGCATAAACGATTATCGATTACTAAAATTTATTATGAGCCGGGAGGTCATACGTATTTCCCTTCCGGTTGGGGAGTGGATTTATTCATGTCAGCACCGATTGTGATGATTTCCAGTTATCCGCCGCGGCTTTGTGGGATCGGAACCTTTTGCGAGGAGGCGCGGGAGTTTATTCAGAAGCACAATCCCGACCGGGAGGTTTTGGTGATCAGTCACACCGACGGGGCGGGGGAAGGTGTTTATCCGCTGATCGATATGAGCCGCCGCAAGTGGTGGAGGCCGGTGGCGGAGAAGCTGGAGGAGCTTGAGCCGTACGCGGTACATTTGCAGCACGAATACGGGCTTTATGAATATTACGATGAGCGGGGGCGGGGTGACGCGAACGAGGGTTTTATCGCCCTTCTGGATGCGATCAGCGATTGGCCGACGGTGGTTGAGCCGCACACTATTCATGGGCGAATGCGGGAGCCGGAGGCGGACTTTGTGTACAAGATGTGTCACTCGGCGGACGTGGTGTTATTCAAGTGTCATTATCAGAAATGGCGGATGGAATGGACTTTTCCGGGCCGTGGATGGAAAACGCCAAATAACATCATGATCGTGCCGCACGGTGCCCGGCCGGATAG
>CAZMVS010000120.1:0-3203 GCA_964569525.1 uncultured Planctomycetales bacterium | reverse complement strand
GGCGTCGCCCCGATCTCCAATAATATTTATACATTTATAAAAATTTTTCCCCTGAATAATATCGATATCCGCCTTTCCCTGCTCCCGTTTTCTCTCTTTGCTTACCAGAGACTATAATAATAGGTTGAAACAAATTACGGTAAACGACCATGTTGTCGTGCGGCTCGAATGCCCAGGAATGGCCAAAGATTTCCCCCTGTGTGTCCAGTGAAAGCGGAACCAAAGGTAATAATCTCCTGATAATTATGGATTCGTTCCAAAAAACGATTGACTTAGATATCCGCCTCGGTCGAGGTGACGTTTGTCAAATCATAGACTGCGGGACTGAACGTCCCTTTGATCCAACATCCCCGGACCAACTTGAGCCGCTATTAAACGAAGCCATGAGTATTATGCGCGGCCAGGGCGTTTATACCATTTGTGACGTGGAATACTTGAACAATGAAGAATTACAGTTAAACCAGGGCCTGCCCATATATGGCCCGCTCCAAAAATTCCTGAATCCCGCCTCGCGGGTGGCGGTCTTCGTGGTCACCGTTGGGGATCGCTTGGAAAAATTGACCCACGAGTATCTCAACGATGGTAAACCCCAGGTCGGCCTTGTTATGCAGGCGATCAGCTCCGCCGCCGCCGACGCCGTGGTCGAAGCCTTGATCGATCATCTCCAATGGAATGAACTTGAACCGAACGAAGGTCTGACCCCGCCCGCTTGCCCCGGTCACTGCGGCATACGTCTTGAAGAACAAAAAAAACTTTTCTCCATCCTCGATGCGAAACCGATCGGTGTTCGCCTGTTGTCCGATCTAGTCATGGCTCCGAAAATTTCCTTATCCGGCCTGATCGGAATCGGTGATCAGCAGGCCATCATCCAACACGGCCTCCCCTGTCAATACTGTGACCTGCAGACCTGTCGTCTCGGCCAAAATCACCGCCGATTGAATTGATCCCTCGTTTTTAAATCATCCGACTTGCCCGCCTTTATTACGTGTTTTGTCATGTCTTTATGTTCCAAACAATGTGAATCGAGAAGTCCACACGTCCGGAAGTCACCAGGCCGAGCGGAATATGTTAAAATTGTCCGCGTAATATGTCATGCGAACGAATGCTTGTATTTTCAGGAGATAGATTCTTGAACATGACCCGGCGGGAATGGTTGGCGGCGGCGGGAACTCTGGCTCTCGGTTCGCACTTGCAACCCCTGTTAGCCGAAGCGAAACAGAACGGTTGGCCGATTGGCATGTGCGACTGGAGCATGGGCAATTTTACTCCCGATGTCTTTTCCTTGGCCAAGCGTATCGGCCTGCAGGGTGTCCAGGTCAGCGTCGGTACCGACAAAAACAATCTCTGGCTCCGCCAACCAAAGGTGCAGAAAAAATATCTGCAGGCCGCTGAAAAAACCGGCTTGTCCATCTGCTCGCTTGGCATTGGCGAACTTAATCACGTCCCCCTTATGTCCGAACCCCGGGCCGCCTTGTGGGTGGCGGACAGTATCAAGGTCGCCAAACAAATGGGCGTACACAGGATCCTGTTACCCTTTTTCTCCAAGGGTGAACTGAATGCCGAAAACAAAGAAGATATGCGTCGAGTGATCGAGGTGCTCCGCGAACTCGCTCCCCGGGCCGAAAAAGCCGGCGTTGTCCTCGGCCTGGAAAGTTATCTTTCCCTCGAAGGCCACTTGGAAATTCTCAACGCCGTCAAGTCGCCTGCCGTTCAGGTCTATTACGATATTTATAATTCCCACCTCACCAAGGGCTATGATTTCGAGCGGGATATCAAAAAGCTCGGCCGAAAGCGGATCTGCGAAGTCCATTTCAAGGAAGGATCCCACCTGCTGGGCCAAAACAAAAAAATCGATTGGCCCGCCGTGGTGCAAGCCCTCCGCGCCATCGAGTACCAGGGCTGGATCGTCCTGGAAACGTCTTCCCCTTCCGGCAACCTCGTCAAAGATACTAAAAAGAACCTCGCTTACACCCGTTCGCTTCTCAAATCATCGGCCTAAGATGAATAATCGTCGGCCGGTAAAGCGAATAACGCCGGCCTGCCGTGCAGGGAATTTCTTGCCGGAAAAATACCAATCAGCCGATAGCTCATCCAGCGAAGGAGCGCGATCATGAGCAAAAAGCTACTTTCAAGGATCAGCGGTTTGAATTGGCCCACATCAAGCGGTTTCCTAATGGCGGCGATGCTCTCCGCTTTGTTTTTCATTCCCTCCGTTTCAGCAGGCCAATCCAAAGAAGAACTGCTGAAAAACATTGCCTGGCAGGTGGCCCTCGATCGCGTGGGCATCTCCCCCGGCCTGATCGACGGCATCATCGGGTCCAAAACCCGTCTGGCCACAAAAGAATTTCAACGCGTCCGCGGCCTGCCTCAGGCCGGCCGACTCGATGAATCAACCGCCAAAGCCCTCGAGATCGACAAGGACCGTGCCGTCGCCCGCTACACGGTGCAACAAGCCGACCTCGACGAGATCGGCCGCGTGCCAAATACATGGAAAGGCAAAAGCAAGCTGGACCGCCTCGGCCATGCGAATTTGCGCTGGGCGTTGGCAGAAAAATTCCACTGTACCCGCGGCCTGCTGTCCCGCCTCAATCCCAGCAAGAATATCAATGCCTTAAAGCCCGGCGATCACCTGATCGTCCCCTACGTCAGCGATCATGCCTCAACTGACCGAGCCGCCACCATCGAAATCAGCTTCCCCGAGAAAGTCATTCGCGTCATCGACGAGCGGCAACAACTCATCGGCCTGTTCCACTGCTCCATCGCCAAACACAAAAAGAACCTGCCCAGCGGTACCGCCAAAGTCACCTGTGCCGTTCCCGATCCCGCCTACACGTTCGATCCCTCCATGTGGCCGGAGGTCAACGAGGACATCGATCAGCCGCTCACCATTCCCCCCGGGCCACGCAACCCGGTGGGCCGCTTCTGGATCGGCCTGTCCAAACCAGGCTACGGCATACACGGCACTCCCAACCCGGAGCTGATCGGCAAGACCGGCTCCCACGGCTGTTTCCGCCTGGCCAACTGGGACGCCGTCCGCCTGGGTAAAATGGTACACGTTGGCACCCGGGTTCGTTTCCGCAATAATCCACGTACGGAGGTCGCCAGCAATCAATGACTACGGGGAAAGGCGTTATTTTTGATCTCGACGGGACGTTGGTCGATACCCTGCCCGACATCGCCGACGCGTTGAACATGGGTTTATC
>CAZMVS010000119.1:0-6535 GCA_964569525.1 uncultured Planctomycetales bacterium | reverse complement strand
CCCCGTCGCGATCCCACTCTGGTGGCTCGCATTTGGCCGGTCGCCGAGGCCTTCATGTCCGTCATCCTGTTGGACCACCTGATGATGCACAAAGGCTACCAGGCCATGTGGCGGAACGAATCGTAAAATCCGCCGGCGGTGAGACTTGCAGCAAACCGGCTGGTTTGTTTTAATAAGTGCTTGGTAAACGGTGCCCGCTGTTTTCAGTGTCGGCCCACAGGACAATATTTATCGCCCGTCCGTTGATACCCGCTTCACGGGATCACCAGACGGGCGTTTATAGCGATTCCTGCGGGCAACTCCGCAAAACACGCGCGGCCATCCGCCCGGGCGATTAGCTCAGTTGGCTAGAGCGCCTCCCTTACAAGGAGGAAGTCACAGGTTCGAGTCCTGTATCGCCCAGTTATAAATCCTTCCTGAAACAGCTATGCCTCGATACATCCAAAGCACGCCCAACCGGTTTTTCAGCGAAATTCCTGTTAAACTCGCATTTTTGTCTTGATTCTTACCTTCTCCTCCTTTACATTCAAAAGATATCCGGGAAAGAGGGGACAAGAAGCGTTCCAATTCCTGTAAGAAATTCTCTTTCCCATGTGATTTTCGGTTAATGCTGTTTTTCGACTGTACGCATGTTCAGCGTACGCAGCTGCTTTGTGCTATGGCTTTAGCTTGGAGGGCATGACATGGGAAAGAGGTATTTTACAATATGTGCATTAGTGACGTTGAGCGCATTCGTCTTGCCGGTCTCGGCGGATGTGTTCAATATGGGCCCAGGCTTGACCAGCTTGGAAACGGTTCATGTGGGTAATCCGGGAAATATTCCCGATACCGAGGTGATGAATGATGGAACCACTGGCTATGGCGCGGTTGATTACGAATACAGCATCGGTAAGTATGAAGTGACGGCCGGTCAATATACAGAGTTTCTCAACGCGGTTGCGCAAATCGACACATATAACTTGTATGACCCGACTATGACCTACACATGGAATGGGTATGGCTGCGGAATTCAGCGCAGTGGCTCGTCGGGAAATTACAGCTACTCAGTACCACAAGATTGGGCGAATAGGCCAGTGAATCATGTATCTTGGGGCGATGCTGTCCGCTTTGTTAACGGGCTACACAACGGACAGCCGTCGGGAGATCAAGATTTAAGTACGACTGAAGACGGTTCATATTTTCTTGCCGGCGCGACTAATGACGCAGAGTTATTAGCTATCACACGTAAATCGGATGCGACATGGGTTATCCCTAGCGAGGATGAATGGTATAAAGCGGCATATCATAAAAACGATAGAGTTACCGGTAACTACTTCGACTATCCCACCGGTAACAACAGTTACCCCAGCAATGTATTAAGCAACCCCGACCCGGGCAATAACGCGACGTTCTGCGATAGCGGCTACACAATCGGCAGCCCGTTTTACAGCACAGAGGTCGGCGCCCACGAGAACAGCGACAGCCCATACGGTACATTCGACCAGGGCGGGAACGTGTGGGAGTGGAATGAAGCATTAGTTTATGGATCGTCTCGTGGCATGCGAGGTGGGTCGGCCTCTAACGCATGTAACCTGCATGCATCAGATCGCGACTATTTCAGCCCAATGGACTACACAAGCGACGTGGGATTCCGTGTTGCCGAAGTTCCTGAGCCTTGTTCGATCTTGATGTTGGGTTTAGGTAGTGTGGGAGTTCTTCGTAGGAGAAGAGCGTAGAGATTACCATCTGCCCTTTGGCCCTCTTACCATTACTTCGAGCGAAGCAACAAATAAAATCAACCACGCTCGCCATCGATCACACCGGTGACGAGAGTGGTTGCTTTTTACGCGCGATACCCAAATGGTAACCTCTCGGCAAGCAAACTGGCTTTCAAATGGGTTTGTTTTTATATCAATTTTTCTTTCTACGATGTGCATAAAAAAGCCACGCCCGCCGCAACATTATGAGCGGGTATGGCCTATACCTAAGTTCTATTTATTACTATTGGGTGAGAATCTGCTTGTGGTCTGCTTCGCGCGGATGAAAGAATCAGTGGCAGCTATAGAGCTCAAGCGGAATAACCGTCCCCTGCATCCCTTTATTCACCTCCCTTGTTAACTTTGTTGTTTCCCGCTAGAAATCCACTGGAAATAAGCCATTCTTGTCGTAGGTTTTTAACAGTCGAATCGTGCTCAATCCAGTTCCAGGTTACCTCCCAAAATTCGACATTCCAATAAGTACCGACAACCCAAGACGCGACACCGTAAATCACGAGAAGAATCGCCCAAATCACCAACCCGAGCCAATGCGGATCCAGATTCGGGCTCTTTATTATATAAGAGACAGCAACAACGAACCCGACCGCAATCGCGATCGCGCAAGTCTTTGCTATGTACCATGCGGAGTTCCTGCGCGTGCAATACTCTCGAAGGCCATCAGGAGCCTTTGTATGCAACAGCAAATGAAACTCACCGAGGATAGCATTCAGATGAGCATTCGTCGGTTTTCCTTCTAATTTGCCGTTGAGTCCAAAGGCTTTTATGAGTCGATTAGTGTCAACTAAGCGTTCTCTTTGGTTAAAGAACATAACCGCGCAGAATATTGCATGGCAAACATAGCCAAGTCCGTAATTAGTAACTCCGACGGTAATCACAGCAGTGATAATCCCTGCATTCCCGAGGTCAACAAGAAGATTTTTCCATAGTGGAGTGGGACCGGTTGGCTTAGCTCCTAACCAGATGGTCATTACAATAGTCATGAGGACTACAGTGGCAGGTATGATGTATCGAAGTAATCTATCATGCCTCAAATCTTGTTCCTCCTCCTTATTTAGCGAACTATAACTGTGGCTGGTTTTTTATGCCTCGATGCATACGAACTTATCAGGTGTGACTCACAGTATCAAGATTGCCCTTCACGAATTGCATGAAATGACTATGAGATAGTTCCCACTAGCTAGAGGGTAGGTAGCCTACTCAAAGAAACATACCCGCCCTTTTGAGGGCGTGATCTTCCCTTCAGACCTGTCCCAGTGGCCCCACATGATGATCAAAGGTCTCGCGGATGACGCCGGTGTACCAGATTAGTCTCCTGCCTGGCCGGCAGGTAATCGATATGCACCACCACGTCCCAGCGGTCCAGTCCTTGACACGCGGCATTGTTCGTGCTGAATTTGCGCCATAGAAATGTCAGCTTTTACATCCGTCAAATTTCCCCAAATTTCTCTTGGAACCCCGCCCCCAAAAATTGTAGAATAAATCATATGAACTCCAGAACGTCCCCACTTATCGACTTGCTTATGGGCATGCCTCGGCCCGTGTAAATCGGGCTTTCCTCGCGTTCTATATGTACAATCCCTTTTCAAATCGCCGATAAAGTGGCATCATATGTCAAACTATATAGGTCTTTTTACAAAAAGGTGCGACACCAATGGCTGACGAACGATACCTCGTAACTTCCGGTCTTCCCTACTCCAACGGCCGACTCCACGTCGGGCACATCGCCGGGGCCTACTTGCCCGCCGACACCTACGTCCGCTATCTCCGGGCCCGCGGCAAAAACGCCCGCTTTATCTGCGGCAGTGACGACAACGGCGTGGCCTCCCTCATCTCCGCCCGCAAAGAGAATCGCCCGGTGGAGGAATTATCCGCCGAATACAACAAGCGACAGGAAGAAGATTTCCGTGGCCTGGGCATCGAATTCGACATCTACGGCGGCACCCACCAGCCCGACTTCGTGGACTTGCACAACCGCCTCAGTCAGGAATTCTTCCTTAAAATTTACGAAAAAGGCTACTTCAAGAAGAAAAAAAACAAGCAGCTCTACGACGAACAGGCCCAGCAGTTCCTCCCCGACCGCTACGTCAAAGGAACCTGCTACCACACCAAACCTGACGGTACCCCGTGCGGCTATCCCGAGGCCTTCGGTGACCAGTGCGAAGCCTGCGGGGCGGCCATCGATCCCATGCTGCTGATCGATCCGGTTAGCACCATCACAGACACCCGACCCGTGCCCCGGGAAACCACTCACTGGTACATGCAGCTCCAGCAACTCGAGAACGACTTGAAGCAATGGCTGGAAAGCAAACGTCAGCCTCAGGATGACGCGCCCGCCTGGCGGGAAACAGTTCTCAATTTCGCACTCGGACAGATCAAGCAGGGCCTGCCCGAGCGGCCCATGACCCGCGATCTCCATTGGGGCGTCCCCGTGCCATTGGACGATCCCGACGCCCAGGGCAAGGTCCTCTACGTCTGGTTCGATGCCCCCATCGGCTACGTCTCCTTTACCGCAAAACTCTGCGAACAGCTGGACGGCAACTGGGAAAATTACGCCCACTGGTGGAAGGATCCCGATTCGAAGATCGTCCACTTCATCGGCGAGGACAACACCGTCTTCCATGCCCTCACCTGGCCCGCCATGATGATGGCCGAAGGCTCCTACCAATTACCTTGGCAAGTGGTGGCCAACTCTTTCCTCAATATTCGTTTTCCCGGAAAAGACGAGGAAAAAATCAGCAAAAGCCGCGGCACCGCCATCTGGATCGAGGAATACCTCAAAATGTGTGATCCGGACCCGTTGCGTTACTACCTGACCGCCATCGCTCCGGAGAATCAGCGCACCACCTTCGATGCGGATGAATTTATCAACCGCAACAATACCGAACTGCTCAACGCCTTGGGTAATTTCGTCAATCGCACCCTGACCTTCGCCAACAAGTACTTCAAGGGCAAGGTCCCCGAGGTCGGCCAACGCGACGAGATTGATCAAAAGCACCTGGCCCTGATCGATCAGCAAGCCGACAAAATCGCCCAAAACCTGGAAAATTTCCGCTTCAAAGTGGGCTTGGCTGACCTGATGTCCCTGGCCAGATCCGGCAACGGCTATTTCGACACCAAACAACCTTGGAAGCAGCGGAAGGAAGACAAAGAAGCGTGCGGCACCACCCTGAACGTCTGCCTGCACACGGTTAAGGCCCTGGCTACCCTGATGCGGCCCTTCCTGCCGTTCTCTTCGACCAGGACCGCGGAAATGCTCAACCTGTCTGTTGATGACGTCCTGCCGTGGGATAGCATCCGGCAGGAAATGCCCGCTGAACACAAACTCAACGAGCCGACCATCCTCTTCAAGAAACTTGAAGCGGAAGAACTTTTCGACCAGTCGGAAGAATAGAACGCTAAACGAAAGGGTATAGTGGGATTGTTGCCGTATGTTATTTTAAATGTGCATGCGTCATTTCTCCCGGCTTGACGGGACCGCTTCTTGTCATTTCGATCCCGCTTTTTGTCATTTCGATCCTGCTTCTTGTCATTTCGAGCGCAGCGAGAAATCTTTAACCTTTACAATACCGGTAACATCGCGACCTTGTCATTTCGAACGAGGGAAAAAATGACGTCCAGTCATTTTTTCCGAAGTGAGAAATCTTAAACCATTCGACGTAGGATTGTTGAACAAGAACAGCAATAGCCTTAAACGTATTACCTGGCCATTTGACAATCAGCCCAGAACATAAGCCCGCCTCGATCAACAATTCGGGGCGGGCTCGCCTTTGCGCCGTCTCGGTTTCAATATTTCTTGGGAACTTCTCCTCGATTTCAAACTCAAAACAATAGAAGAAATTAAATGAGGTTCCGGAAAGTATTCTCGTAACGGAACAGCGCTGGTGTTGTCGGAAACGAAGAGGAAAAGATTTGCAAAAAGGAGGTTTCGATAATGCAGACGAAAACTATTTTGACAAAACAAAGCCGTTTTAAAAACGCTCGTAATTATTTAATATCAAGATACTTACAGTGAATTTTGCCTCGAACGGAACACCCGAAAACAAACCCATTTTGAACCCATTCCAAACCTGTTTCGAACGAAAAACAATCATGGTATGTCTAAACAGAACATGTCCGGTTGATGTTTTGATTTACACTTTTTGTACCGTGGAAAGTTTTAGCTGGTCACGTTTCTGCCGATCAGTTCCATAAATTCAATTCGCGTGGCAGCATCATCATGGAAGCTTCCAAGAACCGAAGAAGTCGTCATTACCGAGTTCTGCTTCTCTACGCCCCGCATCATCATGCACAGATGGCGGCATTCCATGACCACACCCACGCCCTCCGCCTCGGATTGATCCATGATCTCCCGGGCAATTTGGGAAGTCAGTCGCTCTTGAATCTGCAAACGGCGGGCGTAAAAATCAGCGATCCGGGCCAGCTTGCTGACGCCGAGAACCTTCTCGCGAGTGATGTAACCGATATGACAACGACCGTAGAAAGGAAGCATGTGATGCTCACACAAACTGTACACCTCGATGTCCCGGGCGACGATCATGTTATTCGACTCCGCATCGAAGACCGCCCCGTTGACGATGTCGTCATGATGTTGGCGATAACCCTGGGTGAGAAATTCATAAGCCTGGGCCACACGTTCCGGCGTTTTTTTCAAACCCTGGCGGTCGGGATCCTCCCCGATCTCCAAAAGCAGTTCCCGAACCAGTTCGCTGACACGGTTGACGTTCATAATCCAATGCTCCTTTTTACCTGTTGCGTAAATGCTTCAGCAATTTGCAGAT
>CAZMVS010000118.1:0-7863 GCA_964569525.1 uncultured Planctomycetales bacterium | reverse complement strand
GCGAGCCGTTGGCCACGGAACTGTCGCTGGATACGTCTCTCGAAGCGGCGGAACACGAGGGCGAAATCGAAGATACGCCGGTGAAGTTTAAACTGGAAGTGGTTTGATAAATTATGCCGAATTATGTTGACTAAGCGCGGGATTTGAATTTGAAAGCACGATCGCGAAAATGACCACAAAAGCGAAAATCAGGTTAGGCGTAATACTTTCCGGCGGTGGACGAACTTTACTGAATCTGCACGAGAAGATCCAAAGTGGTAAGTTGGACGCCGAGATTGCGGTGGTTATCTCTTCGCTTTCCAACGTTAAAGGTGTGGAGCGAGCCCGGGCCGCCGGTTATTCCGTGGTCATTATCCGCAAAAAAGATTTTTCTGATACGGACGCTTTCAGCCGGCGGATCGTGGAGACCATTGAGCAATACAAGGTGGACCTGATCTGCCAGGCGGGCTGGACCTGTTATTGGCGGATTCCGCGGCGGTGGATGGGCCGGGTGATGAACATTCATCCCGCTTTGCTGCCGAAGTATGGCGGGCAAGGATTTTTCGGTCATCACGTGCACGAAGCAGTCATTGCCGCCGGCGATAAAGAAAGCGGCTGCACGGTGCATTTCGCGAATAATGAATATGACGCCGGTCCGATCATCCTGCAACGCAAAGTTCCCGTGCAACCCGGGGACGACGCGGACACGCTGGCCGATCGAGTGTTTGAACAGGAATGCATCGCCTACCCAGAAGCGATCCGGCTGTTCGCGGAAAATCGTCTGGAGCTGATTGATAACCAGGTACATATCCGAGAGTCCGCGGCGGATTGATCATCAAAAACATTTCTTGAATCGAATACTGACCTGATAGAAAACCCGGCTCAGGTGTTTACCGAATTTTGTTGCGGGCGTAAACAGCGCTCAAAAAAATCAAGCAGGCGGGGGCGGGATTGTTCGGACAAATCGTGCATGGCCCCGTAATGGTCCGCCCCATCAAAAAGCCAGAGTTCTTTAGGCTCCTCGGCGGCGTGATACAATCGCCGGGCCATTTCCACCGGTACGATTCGGTCGGCGGTCCCGTGCATAATCAACAGCGGCCGAGGGGCGATGCAGCCGACGTAATCGATGGGATTCAAATCGTTACTCATCAGCCAGGGAGCCCACCAGGCAATCAACAATAACAAACTGTGATGGACATGCCAGGCGGCCACTTTGCGGTAATGATCAAAGGCCCCGTCGGCAACGACGCTACGGATTTCCTTGCGCTGGGCAGCCAACACGATGGCCAATGCCCCGCCCAGGGATTGGCCGAAAACCATCAGGCGGTCATGATCCACGTCTGGCCTGCCCAGCAAATAATCCAGGGCGGCATGGGCATCAGCAAGCGTGCCTTCGCGGGTCACCGTATCCTCGGATGCACCGTAGCCGCGATAATCAAAACACAACACGTTCCAGCCCTCGGCCGGCAGCCAGGCAACGTGCGGAAAATGGGCGGTGATGTTGCCGGCGTTACCGTGCAGGTGCAGGATGGTGCCCCGGGCCTGTCCTTGGGCAGGAAAAAACCAGCCGTGCAACAGCAGATCGTCAGAGGTGCGAAAATTCACCGATTCATAGGTGACGTGGAATTCTTCCGGCGATGCATAGCGTTCGTTCGTCGGGTGATAGAAGAAACGATCGAATATACGCATGCCACTGATCCTGAAGAAAAAGGCCCCGTCGTTAACGGCAGAATTTGTTACTTGAATTTGTAATAATTTACGCAACAAAATCGTCAAGTATGGTAATCCGCGTTAATGGTAATATATTCGCGGGAAAGATCGCAGGTCCGCACGCGGTCGGCGTATCGCCCCGCGCCGAGGTCGATTTCGATGAGGACGTCTTTTTTGCGCATTAGCTGAGCGACTTTGGTCTTGTCCAGCCGCCGGGCGGGGGCAACGTTACGGAAAAGCACTATCCCGCCTAAGCGAACAATAACATCTTCCAATTTGAAGCGAACATCCGTCGCACCCAAAGCCTGTACGATGCGGCCCCAGTTGGGATCGCCGCCGTGGATCGCGGTCTTGACCAGGGGACTGACCGCCACCGCCCTGGCCGCCGTGTGAGCTTCTTTCGCACTGCGGGCTCCTTGAACAACCACTTCCAGAACCCGCGTCGCGCCTTCGCCGTCGGCGGCAATTTGATAAGCCAGCGTGTCACAAACTTCATGTAATACTGAGGCTAATTTTTCCCGGCGGTTTTTTGTGTCCGCCTGGGCAACACGACCGCCAGCCAGCATTACCACCATGTCACTGGTCGATTGGCATTCGTCAACAGTAACCCGGTTAAAGGTGTCCTCCACCGCCTCGCTCAACAGTCTGCGCAGTACGTTCGCAGGTACTTTTGCATCGGTGGTGATAAAACCCAGCATGGTGGCCATGTTGGGGGCGATCATTCCACTGCCCTTACAACAGCCGGCCACAAGGGCATCATCTTTCCCCAGTCGAACCTTCCCACCAGCCTGTTTGATTTTCGTATCCGTGGTGAGAATAGCCTGGGCAAAACGCTTACCGGCCGACATCGATGAAGACAAGCTCCCCGCCGCCATGCGAATACCTTCGCGCAACCTGTCCATAGGCAAAAATTCACCAATCACCCCGGTACTGGCGGGCAAGACCTGATCTTCCGCGCTACCAACAGCGTTAGCCGTCCAGCGACACATTCGGCGGGCATCGTTCACCCCCCGCTGGCCGGTGGCTACGTTTGCACAACCGCTGTTGACCACCACCGCCTGTAATCGGCAGCCTTGTAAATGCTCCCGACCGACAATGACCGGGGCTCCGCAGAAACGATTCCGCGTGAACACCGCCGCCGCAGAACAAGGTTGTTCCGCAGCCAGCAAACCCACATCCAGGGCACCACTGGCTTTAATCCCGCAAGCCGCGGTGCCGGCCCGAAAACCCGCCGGTGCCGTAATGGTGTAATTACTCATACTGTCGATCCTGCTTTTTTGATGGGTTTTGTTAAAGCAGCCCGCAGGTTTCCTCCAGGCCGAACATCACGTTCATGTTTTGAATCGCTTGGCCTGCGGCTCCTTTGACCATGTTATCGATGGCAGTTAAAACCACTATTCGCGACTTGATCACACGGGCGGTCATGTCGCAGAAGTTGGTCCGAGCCACTTCCGACGTTTTGGGTGGATAATTACGCAACCGGATAAATGGTTCCCCCGCGTACGCCTCGGCGAACACCTGCATGACGTGTTCGGGAGATACCGGCTGAAGGGGCTTGAGATGGATCGTACTGTGGATGCCCCGCTCCATGGGAATCAAATGGGGCACAAACAGAACTGTGGATTTACCCTGGGAAATATAGGGATCCAGGGTTCGCTCGATTTCCACCTGGTGACGATGCTCACCGATTTTATAGGCCTCAAAAGTTTCGTGACGCTCGGGAAAATGGTGCTCCGGCTTGGGAGCGCGCCCCGCCCCGGTAATTCCACTGGCAGCGTCGATAATCACGTCATGCGGATCGACGAGGTGAGCCTTGAGCAAGGGGATCACCCCGAGGGCAGCGCCGGTCGGATAACAACCCGGATTGGCCACCAGTTGGGCATTGCGAATCTTATGGCGGTAAAGTTCCGGCAAGCCGTACACCGCCTGGGCCAAATTTTCATGATCGGTATGCTCCAGGCCGTACCACTGCGAAAAGTCGGCCGGCTCTTTCAACCGATAGTCCGCCGAAAAATCAATGACCCGCAAACCGGTCTTCAATAATCCCGGCATGTATTGCATGGATATGCCGTGCGGCAAACATAACAAAACCACGTCCACACGGCCCTTTAAAGCCTGTGGATCGATCGGCTCACAACGCATCTCCATGCGGTTGGCAAATTCAGGAAAAATTTCGTCGATCTTTGGCTGGGGATCACGACGGGAACACAAGGCGGTGATTTCCACCCGGGGATGCCCCAATAAAAGGCGGATCGTCTCGCGCGAAGTATAGGCGGTCGCCCCAATGATGGCTACGCGAATCTTGCTTTCGGGCATAACTGTAAACACTCCCTCTTTCTACAACTAAGCCATCCGGATTTAACGGAAAACGATCAATACTTCCCCACCGAGCCGCCCGGGCGGAACCGAAGCGGGCAAGCCGAGGTTGTATATTATGGGCGGATCACGATAAAAAAACGACCCCGGCAATGTTCGGCCGGGGTCGATATCGGTTGGAGATAAAATTCGGCGAACGATTACCGCTTGGAGAACTGGAAGCTGCGCCGGGCGCCGCGCCGGCCGTATTTCTTCCGCTCAACGCTTCGGCCGTCCCGGGTCAAGTAGCCGCCACTACGCAATTCTTCCACCAACTCGGAGTTGGCTTCCTGCAAAGCACGGGCCACACCCAAAGTGATGGCACCGGCCTGGCCGCTGACTCCGCCGCCGACGACGTTGACGAAGACGTCCACCTTGCCCAGCGTCCCCGTTGCCTTCAGCGGTGCAATGACGCCGTTGCGGTCTTTATCTTCAGTGAAGTACTGCTCAACGGGCTTTTTGTTGATTTCAAACTTTCCCTCGCCGGGCTTGATGCGTACCCGAGCCACCGCGGCTTTCCGCCGACCGGTGCCCCAGAAATAGTGCTTCTTGGGATCCGGCTGGGGGATCGCCGATGCTTCCACCGTCTGGGTTGTTGTTTCTTCTGCCACCTTCACTACCTCTAATCGTTATATAATTCAGCCGGAAGTCGCCGGCCGCTCGTTCACACGAGTTACTCTTACTTGGTTGACATCTCCAACGGTTTGGGCTGTTGGGCCTGGTGCGGATGCTCCGGACCGGCGTAAACCTTCAGCCGACCGAGCATTTCCCGGCCAAGCCTGTTCTTCGGCAACATCCGCCGAACCGCCTGCTCGATTATCCGTTCGGGATGCTGTTGCATCACTCGAGCAATAGGCACAGTCTTACGGCCGCCGGGATAATAGGTGTACCAGTCGTATTCCTTGGTGGCCATCTTCCGACCGGTCAGCTTGATCCGCTCGGCGTTGACGACAACCACAAAATCGCCGGTCAACGTATGCGGGGTATAAGTTGGTCGATGCTTGCCCATTAAAACGCGGGCCAACTGAACCGCCAAGCGGCCCAGAACTTTGCCCTCCGCATCCACCAGATGCCATTCACTTTCTACCTGGCCGGGCTTGGCCAGATACGATTTCATCGCTGCACTACGCATAAGAATTCCAGTCTCCAGCTCTAATTCTTCTTGGATTCGCTTACCCCGGCTGAAATAACCGAGCCTTTTATAATAACGGTTCCTGTTTTTAGGTCAAGCCATGGGAAGCAAACCAATTACGTTCAAAATAGGCCAATTCTTCGTCCGTAAACCAACAATTATAATATTAAATTTGCAAACGTCAACGCTTCGAAGTTCTATCCGAGCCGGTTATCCCACGGAAGCCCCTGGCTCCACATCGGCATCAGGGGCTACCAATACAACTCGAGAATGATCCGGGGTGACCGCCGCCAGCAGCATCCCCTTGCTCTCCTCCCCTCGCATCTGCCGGGGAGCCAGGTTGGCTACAACCACGATATTTCTGCCCACCAGTTCGGAGGCCTCATAATGACCCCGCAAACCGGCACAAATCTGCCGTTGCTCATCTCCGAGGTCGATTTTCAGCACGATCAGCTTGTCCGCATTGGGATGGTCCCAGGCTTCCAAAACCTTGGCCACCCGCAGATTCACCTTGGTAAAATCCTGGAATTGAATGGTTTCCGGTTGTTCGCTCATTTCGGTTCTCCTTCCTTCACCTGGTGTATTCCATTGACAAAAAACCGTTGTTTTATAGCATTTCCACATTTTGCGTAGCGACTGAGGAGCCGCAATAGCTCTGCACAAGCCCTTTTATGACTCTACAACCGCTACATATAAATAAAGCTTGCTCTAGCTTTATAATCGCCTCGGTCGGCTGCGTCGAGCAATGGAAAAGATTTCCCGGGCTTATAATGTCACGCGAAAGACCGTTTTTTATTTGACGAATACCGTGAACCGACCTCCAATAATGACATGTGCGGCCGATATACCATCGTCGAGACCCGGCAGATCGCGGACGAGTTCCAGCCCGACGAGTTAGACGCCGATCTGAGCCGAGCGCGTTATAACGTGGCCCCTTCCCAAAAGGTCCCCGCCTTGGTGTATCGGGATCAACAGCGGGTGTTGACTGATTTGCATTGGGGCCTGGTCCCCTTCTGGGCGGATGATCCCGCCATAGGCAATCGAATGATTAATGCCCGGGCCGACTCGGTCGCCGACAAGCCCGCCTATCGCAAATCCTTCCGCCAACAGCGCTGCCTCATTCCCGCCGACGGATTTTTTGAATGGCAGAAAAAAGGGAAGCAAAAAATTCCCATGTACGTCACCTTAAAAAGCAAACGACTATTCGCTTTTGCCGGACTGTATGCCATCTGGCACGAAGGCGGGGATGATGAACTGCGATCCTGCACGATCATCACCACCGATGCCAACGAATTACTCCAACCCATTCACAACCGGATGCCGGTGATTCTGGATCCTGAAAATTACGACCATTGGCTGAACACTAAATTTACCGACCTCAAAAAACTGACCGCCATGTTACAGCCCTTCGATTCCGATAAACTCGAGGTCTTCCCGGTCTCGACAATCACAAATTCACCAACCAACGACGATCCTCGCTGCATTCAGCCGGTCGATAATCCGGGATAATCCCTCCGCTTCCCGCGCTGATGGTATGTTTTTTTGTAACCAACAACGCCCAACTTTGGAATAATCAACTCCACCAAGTCCCATAACATTCCGGCTGAATTAATTTGCGATGTTTCGTTTGACGGCTGGGCAAAACGAATCGTAACTTTCAACTGTCGCTGCTTAATTCGTTGAAGGGGAATTGCGACATGTCAATCGAGCTGCGCCAAATTTTCGACGACACCTTCCGGGGTGACGACCGGCTAAGGCCTCTTCAGGCCTCCGCCAAGCCAACCGTCCTGGGCAGACGGACCACGTATCTTTTAGTAACCGTAGGCGTCACGATCCTTTTATATGTAACGCTATATCCCTTCCGGATCGCGCCAGGCAGAACCTTTCATTGGAACCTGGAATGGATACCGCCCATGTCCGGGGACGCCATGGCCAACATATTGGCGTATATTCCACTCGGGGTGGTGCTGCGTTTGGCCTTGCGCCGCCGGGGCTCGCAACGCTGGCTGGAATGGGGCTTGAGCTTTTTCGTCCTCGGGCTGCTGAGTTATTTCTGTGAAGTCGTGCAAACGGTTCTGCCCGCCCGGGTTCCAAGTTGGACGGATACTTTCTGCAATTTCGCGGGAGGTACCATAGGCATCGCCACCGGTCCGCAACTACAACGGTACCTGCGGAACCTGCATGGCTGGCTTTATCACATGTTACGTAATCGGCCGTTCATGTCCGCCGCCGCTGCCTCGATTATCTGCGTCGCTGTCCATGGCTTGGCCCCACTGGACTTGCATCCAAGCCCGGGGCACTTGGCAGCCTCCGCTCAAACTCTTCACCATGCTGTGTCTGATGTGTTGGACCTGAAATTTTATCCAAACTTGTCCGCAGATCAGGTCGCCGACAAATTGGTTGCCGCCGGTTCCTATGCGCTACCGGCTTTTCTTTTGGTACTGGCGGGGGTGGAAAATAAACGGTCGATCCGCCGAGCTGGTTGGTACGCCTTGAATCGCATATTGGCCATGGCGGTGATTATTGAAGTCATCCAATTCGCCACCATCTCCAAGGTCGCCCATCCCATGGACCTCTTGTTGGCCTGGTGCTGGACGGTCATCGGAACGCTGGCGGGTCTGACATTGCTGCAACTCAAGCAGGACATCCTTCGCCGACCAGCCCTGGTTTTAAGGGGCATCGTGGTC
>CAZMVS010000117.1:0-3447 GCA_964569525.1 uncultured Planctomycetales bacterium | reverse complement strand
GTTATTCCGCCAATGGCTTTTTATGCACACCATGGTGGACGAACCGGCAGACTTGGATAATGGCTGGCTGGCAAAAATATTGACCGGCCAAAAACGTTTCCGGCAAAGTCGAAAATTCAGCAAAGGCACGGGCACAATCCCCTCCCTTGGAAAAATCAAAAAGCCGATTGAATTTGAAACGATCACAGCCATCAACGGTCCGGAAGACAAAAGCCTCGAACCGCTGATACGAAGTATGCGGCTCAAATTGGATGCCCGGGCCTTTGCCGGTCCCGCTTACTTTCACTACGATTTGCTGTCCGGCCTGACCACCTTAGCTCTCCTGCCGGCGTTGGTCGGCTGGTTCGCCCGCCTTGAAACGTTTCTATCCGGCAACACAACGGTTGGAAACGAGGAACTATTAAGCGGTTTGCAACGAGCACATTGGACCTTCGGGCTTTCCCCAAACTTCCGACGAATCAGCGAACGGCTGCGACTACGGGCCTTGGCCCGCCCGGGGATCCCCGGCTCGCTCGTCGCCTTATACGGCCCTTAACCTACCGTAAATAAAATACTTAGCCGCCTCCGTTGCCAGCGTGGCCATCTCTCGGTATCATGCTTGAACAAATGGCTGGTTAATTAGATCGGCGCGGGATAGCAAACTATCACCAAACATAGCGCAACGTATCATGCCGCATAGCAGAAGCGATTCTTTATCTTAAGGAACGCTGTCCAGCCAATGGCGGGAACATGTTCACGACAGCTAAAATCAAATTTAAGGGTGCCGAAATACACGGCAGAACTGATTATCTTTTTTGAATTACGAAAGGATAACCTCTCATGGCAAGACCGGTCACACTTTTCACCGGACAGTGGGCGGATATCAAATTCGACCAAATGTGTAAAAAGGCTAAGAAATTCGGCTATGACGGATTGGAGTTAGCCTGTTGGGGAGATCACTTCGAGGTCAACAAGGCCTTGGAAGACCGCAGCTACTGCAAGCGTAAATGGGAAACGCTGCAAAAAAATAATCTCAATTGTTTTGCGATCAGCGCCCATCTTGTCGGCCAAGCGATCTGCGACCAGATCGACGAGCGACATAAGGCTATCCTCCCCGAACACGTCTGGGGCGACGGGAAGGCCGAAGGAGTTCGCCGACGTGCTGCCCAGGAACTGATGGACACCGCCCGGGCAGCCCGAAAATTCTTTGATTCCGCCCCCGCCGCTGTTAAAAAACAAATGAATCGCGTAGTCGTCAACGGATTCACCGGCAGCAGTATCTGGCATTTGCTCTACTCCTTCCCGCCGGTGACCCCGGGGCAGATCGACAACGGCTTTAAGGATTTCGCCAAACGGTTTAAACCCATTCTTGACGTGTTCGAGCAGGAAGATGTTTACTTCGCCTTGGAAGTACATCCCACTGAAATCGCCTTTGATATTTCCTCCGCCGCTCGAGCCATCGAGGCCGTCAAGGGTAATGAACGATTCGGCTTCAATTACGATCCCAGCCACCTGGGCTACCAAGGTGTGGATTACGTCCGGTTCATCAAAGAATTCGGCAACCGCATTTACCACGTGCACATGAAAGATGCCTACTGGTCTCCGCAACCGACCCGGGCCGGTGTCTTTGGCGGACACGTGGACTTCGGTCATCCTGATCGTTATTGGGATTTTCGTTCCCTAGGCCGCGGACGCATCGACTTTGAAGCCATCATGCGAGCCCTGAACGAAATCAATTACCAGGGACCGCTCAGCGTGGAATGGGAAGATACGGGCATGGATCGCGAACACGGTGCCACCGAGGCGGCCGCCTTTGTTAAAAAGGTCGATTTCCCCCCTTCCGAAGTCGTGTTCGACGCCCAGTTTGGTGAATAAAAAAACGCTCTCCAAAAGACCTGTTCAGATATACAAAAAGCCCGGGCAAAATTTCCCGGGCTTTGTTTTGCGCTTTCTATGGAGAAGGTTCTTTACTGATCGGCCTGTTTCAACGGATTGGCATAGTTGTAAAAGTGTTCGCTCACGCGAGCTTTTTCAGTATCTCCCTTGTGAATCAGCACGCGATAGTTGAACGCCACACTTTCGCCCTTCTTCCATACCTTGGAGCCATTCTGATCCTTACCGACAAAATGGCTCAGGCCGAACGGATTAGCAGCGTATAAACCGTAATTTCTAATATGCCAGCGGGTGGGATGTCGAAAATTGGAAGGATGATCCATGACAGCCACGCCAACAGTCTTACCTTTCAACGGCCCCACATAATCGCACCATGCCGCCGCTTGCCCCCAACATTTCCCGTGGCCCACCTGCTTGTTGGAATTGCGCATCCGCCCCCCGCCGACCTCGTCCATCTCCGGACTCAGCCGCAGAGACAATAGGCCCCCTTCCTTGGTATCCGCAAACATGACGTCACCGTTGGTGAATTCAAATTTCACCTGCACATCGATAATCCGCTCATCGTCATTGCCGCGGAAAAAGGTAAACGTTCGATACTCGGTCATCTCTCGACCCCGCCCGGGATTGCGCCATTCGATCTTCGCGGTTAACTGACCGAACACCGGACCGCTGACCATACACTGAATATCAGTAACCACCTGCCGACCGGCCGTGGGAGCGCTATGCCAATAATTGGTGCGATACGTGTCAAAATCCTTCGTCCGCAGATCACCCCATGCAGTCCACAACGACTGATGATGCTGATGATCCTGACGTTTATGCTCACGCTCGTACTTCACGTCGCGCATGGGAAAATCGCGAGTCACCCCTTCTCCCGTCGGCCCAATGACTGGATAAAGAAACGGAATCCGCAAATCTTCACCATAATTAAACGTAGTGAATTGTTCGCCATCAATCGTCACCTCAATCTGCCCTTTACCCGATTTACGCAATGTGACCGTATTATTAAGATTATCCTTGCCGACTGCACTCAGCTCGCAGGTCAATTGTTCATGGGCGGGAATGACCTCGTTCGACCAAAACCACAAACCCCCATCAGCATCCACCTGGGCAGGATGTAATCGCGCGTTCTCGCCGAGTTGTAACATGTAAACCGATCCCGGCTTCATTTCGCTGCCGGGATTGACACATACCGGTCCTGCCGGCCGCTCCTGGTCACCAGTCCGCACGGTGATCGTCCGGTTGCTCAATCCACAACCGGTAAGCAAAAGAGAAGTAATACACGTAAAAAGCCAAACCAGTTTTCGATAATTCAACACCACGTCTCCACCTTTCATATTATAATTCAGTGTAGTAAATATTTTGGGCGGCGTATCTATTTGCTCGCGGTAAATTACTGCCCGAGGGCCTGCTTCAAGGTCTTCAATCCGGTCTCAGCCACGGTATCCGGATCAGGATTGTAATCAAACGGTTCCACGGATACCCAGCCGTCGTAACCCGATTCCTTCAGGCCCTGCATTATCGGCTTCAGGTCCAACTGGTCGCCCTCAGCCACGGGCATCCCCACACCCTCGC
>CAZMVS010000116.1:0-4404 GCA_964569525.1 uncultured Planctomycetales bacterium | reverse complement strand
GGAGATGAAACCTGCGGCACCGGGTTCATCCCGTTCATAGATTCGCAAGAAGCTGTCGCCGAGGACCAAGATAGGCGAATCATCGGTATCCTCATACAGCTTGCCCGTGTCCGGTGATACCACCTGTTGGCACTGAACTTCAGCCATCGGATAGGACTCTGTGATCCATGGAGATTGCAACATCTCAACAACATCGCCGCGTCGAGACGCAATAACAGGTTTAAGCTCATAAGCCGTATCCCCCTCCGGCACGACGTTCAGATCACGGATATTTTGGGCAACCGTCCGGGCAGCGACATGAAGACCTTTCGGCGACCAATGGGTGTCTCTGGGTAAATAGAGCAGATCGTTATTGGCAAGCAATTTATTATTGCGTTCGGCAGCGAAAGCCGCGTGGAGATCGACGACCTTAACGTTCGCCCGGTACAAATCGGAAAGCAGTTGTTTGGTCGGGGGATGCTCCAAGGGGCCGTCGGCGCCGGGCGAGAGGCAATCCGGATAGACGCTAGGCTTACCGGGAACGACAATTACGAGAAGTTGAATACCTCGATTAGCCAACTGGTCACGAAAATTTACAATGGCGGACAACGCTGCCGAACGACCTGAGCGGTGCGTTGAAGACGCATCAGCACGCTGAGTTAAGTATTCAACGCTTCGCCGATAGAACCACCAGCCATCGCGTCCTACCAAGGCCTTGGCCCCTGCTTCGCCGAACACCTTGAAGCGAGCGTATTGCATGACCGGCCGCAATGTTTCAATGAAGCAGGATTGGTCCTCCAAGTTTTTCTCATATGCCCGAAGGTTTTCCGTTGTTGGTGCCTGCTGGAAAATCTCCAACGCCTGAACGGGCTCGGAATTGGTCAACTCAACAATAGACTGAACGATGCCGACAAGGCTGATCATTGCCGCAAACGCGATCGTCATTGCCCATTGTTGCCCACGTGTCTGTTTCATAAATACCGAAACCTCAGAACTGGAAATACAGGAACGGATTAAACGATTGGGCGAACATTGTCATAGTCGCCACCATAAATAAGACCAACAACAGCGCAATGCGATACCAGCTCAAACGTTCCACCCATTCGTATGCCTGCCAAGGAGCAAATACTAATACACCACAAAGTGCCAGTTGAAGCAATGAACCGGCGGCAAGCAGTTGCCCCGAGAGCAAAACGGAACCGTCAGAAACCGCACCTAAGGAAAACATTTCGCCGAGAAAATGAATCGCTTCGGTAATTGTCGTCGAACGGAAAAATACCCAGGATATCAAAACCACAACGAACGTGATGCCGGTTTGTACCACCCGCGGTGTTCGGTCATAAAGACTTTCCTTGCCGCGCAATCGCTCAAAGATCAGAAAGGCACCGTGAAAGCCCCCCCAGGCGATAAACGTCCAGTTTGCTCCATGCCAGAGTCCGCCGAGCAACATCACGATGGCCAGGTTCGCGTATGTCCTCTGTACACCGTGACGGTTGCCGCCCAGGGGGATATAGAGGTAGTCGCGAAGGAAGGTGGACAGCGAAATATGCCATCGCCGCCAAAAATCAGTGATGTTCAGCGCCCGATAAGGAGCATTGAAATTGCGTGGAAACTCAAAGCCCAGCATACGCCCGAGGCCTATGGCCATATCCGAGTAGCCGGAGAAGTCAAAGTAGATCTGAAACGCATAAGCGGTCACGCCCAGCCAGGCCGCGAGTGCACCTGGATTAGCTGCGGCGAAGGAGGCATCAGCCATCTCACCCATCGGATTGGCCAGCAGAATCTTCTTGGCGAATCCTATAATAAAAAGGGCCGTTCCTGCACTGAACTTGTTCACGGTATGTTGACGATGCACAAGCTGCTCGGCGATTGTGTTATATCGCACAATTGGACCGGCGATCAGTTGAGGAAACAACGACACATAGCATGCAAAATCCCAGATGGTCCGAACGGGCGGCGAAGTACCTCGATAGACATCGACGGTATAGCTCAGACTTTGGAAGGTGTAAAAGGAAATCCCGATCGGCAATACGATCTGCCATACGGAAAAAGGTTCGGCGCCAAGAAGCGCCAACATGCCATTCAGATTCTCTGCAGCGAAGACGAAGTACTTAAAGAAACCCAACAGGCCCAAGCTGCCGATGACCGCAAACGCCACTGCCATATTCGATCTGGTTGAACGTGATGGTGATGACGCGATAACCAGGCCGGCAATATAATTAATCAACGTGACGGCCAACATGAGCAGGACAAACCACGGGCTCCACCATCCGTAGAATATATAACTGGCCAAGAGGAGGAAAATATTACGACCGCGAGGCAGGATATAGTAAACCAGCAATACAGCCGGTAGGAAGTAGAAAAGGAAGCTGTATGACGTGAAAACCATCGAACCTACCCGGACACACGATTCGTCCATACCGCCCAGTAGTGCGGCCCCTTTCCTTCCGGCTTGTCAAAGTACTTATTGATGATCGGCCCCATATAGTTATCGTCAATGGGAACTTTCAGGGCCATTCGATGGACATCACCTACTCGGAAGCGTTTCAGATCGCCACCGATATCCGGGCAACGTGCATCGGCTACTTCGGCGCGAGGTTTGAGCGGATTATAGTGGCCTACCAGGATCGTTCGTCCGTCAATCTCGCCTCGATGGGTCTTTTCAACTTCGTATTTAAGAATGTAAACGTAATCGTAGCCAAGATCATTCGAGGGAAATTGACCATCCCATTGTTCCAGGCCAAGGATTTCCACCAACCGCGCGGTTACTTCGATACTGCCGCGGGAGGTAACCTCGGGATCGGCCCCGTCATGAACCTCTTCCTTGCAACCGCCGCAGCAAAGGAGGACGGCAACAGGAACAGTAAGGCAGACAAGCCACCGGTACCAAATCAATATTTGTAAATTTTTCACTTTTTCACCTTTTTGATTTCAAGTTCGGCATAAGTCCACGTGGGCTCCCACCCCACGGGCAAGGAAAGCATGGGACCGTTCTTGGCGTTCGGATGAATCTTACGCAAGGCCTTGCTTTCGCCATGGATCGTGGGCGCGTCGGCAAGACGCATCAGGTGCATGGGGGCACCGGTCTTTTCGGAACCACCCCCGTCTTTGGGGCAGGCAGTGAAAAGAATGTACTTGCCATCAGGTGAGACAGCCCCGCCATAGATATGGCAACCGTCCCGGCCGTAAACCATGCGGGGATTTTCCCCCTCCCCATCACTTACCCATAACTGAGTCCAGCCGTAACCCTTCTGATTGCCCGGTCGATGCGAAAAGATCAGTCGCTTGGAATCCGGGAACCAATCCGGGGTGCAGTTTTGGAATTTGTTGACTGCATTAATCTCGCCGGTTTTGACGTTCATCCTGGCCACGGTCCAATTCTCGCCAAAATGATTGGACACGCCGCAAAACCACTTGCCATCCGGGGACCAAACGAGTTGTTGATACATCCCCTTGCGCGGCAACTTGCGAATAACCTTTTTGGTTGCCAGATCAACAATCTTGATTCCCTTGATTGTCAAACAGGCGACGCGTTTCCCATCAGGCGACCACGATGCCCAGGGATACCGGCCTTCTTCTCCAACAACAGCCGCGTTTGTTCCGTCGGGATCGGCGATGATCAATCGGCCCTGGAATCCGTACTTGTCATGTTTGATAATCGCCTTACGATCAAGGCGCCGATAGAGAATTCTGGTTCCATCTGGAGAGAACTGGGGGGCCGCTTCGTTATACTCAGGCGTGTTGGTGATATTATGAATCGCCGAACCGTCCGCTCGCATAATGCACAAATCCCAATCGCCACGGCCGGTTTGATATTCCGAATAGACAATCCAGCCCTTGTCTTGAACCTCACGGGCCAGCTCCGCAACTTTCGAATCCGGCTTCTTTACTTCTGAAGCAAAAACAACATCAGCAGCTACAACGATTACCAAGGCAAATATGGGCACTATCTTGACCAGATGTAACAACCGCGATCGATATAAGCCATTGCGGTAAGTCAGATTGGAACGCATCACGGCACCTTTACACTTAATTGTGACAACTTGCATCCCCCGGCTTCCGAGCGGATTTGTTCCGTACGTGGTGACGAAACGTCTGCGAAATTCTACCTGACCTGTACCAACTTGTACACTCGCCCCTCAGACGGCTAATAATGTGCGATGCCAAGCATGCGCTTCTCATAATAACTACCACAAGAGTTTCTTTTAAAACATCCAAGGTGATTTAATGAACACCATCATGTTTAGATTCAACCATTTCAACTCCAACAACTGGTTGCGAGGAAATGCTGAAAAACCTTAATAAGTACGCTTTTGTTATGCATATTATCACTGCTGTCCAAGATAATCCTATCTGACCGAAATGGCCATACGATAACCATGTAAAACCGGGGTTTTGGACGGGGTTTACCGTCTGAAATCCCGG
>CAZMVS010000115.1:0-4294 GCA_964569525.1 uncultured Planctomycetales bacterium | reverse complement strand
TGGTATCCCTGGTAGGCACATCCTTTGCCGGCTATGGTTTTTATTTTTACTGATATTTGCCCACCTCCTTTCAGAGGCCAAACCCCTATTCAATGCTATCCCGGCTTTTTCACGGGAATGACTATTTTCATGATTTATTTATGTCATCCACTCAGATAAGGGCATAGTTTTTGGATCAATGCCGGACGCGCTTCTCTATCGCAAGCAAAGAACACCAAGAACAAATTCAGCATGAAACTTGTCTTCTTCACCTCTGTTTTTTGAACAAACAAAACGTGCTCAGGATAGCCAAAATCAACATGCCCGGTTCGGGAACGGCGATGTAGGATTCGCTACCGCCGCTTTCGAAGGCTTGCACGTGAATGCCCACGCGCAAGTATTGGTCCTTGAGTTGCTGAAGAAATGTTTCGTATGAAGTATCTTCGTCAAGATCGTAGAGCATGGCGAGGGATTCGCCGGGATTGACGCCCAAATGAGGGCTGGGCGCATCGGCACCGGCGGACAATAATTTGTCGGCCAGAAAGTTTGGATCCAAGGATTTTCCGCCTGGTAAATCTTGGAGCTTTGGATCGGCGGTAAACTGCACAAGGCCCGGGTTATTCCAGATACTGTTCAACTCCAGGGGCATACCCTTTTCCAGATAAATCTGTGTAAGGGTACACGGTTCAGGTCCCTGGTTCGCGTACTCGAACAAAACTTGGCCGGACGCATACTCACTGATATTCAGGCCAAATTGGGCTTCGCCAATAGCGGCATCGTGCGGATCATTATGGGTAATGTTTTCAAAAGAAAGCCAATCCGCTTTGGCCGACGGCGCGCATAACGACAGACTGAGCATGACACCGCATAAGGCGGTGAACCTCTGTTGAATATGCATCTGTATTTACCCCGTTCTTCGGCGAGTTTATTAGCAATTACCCCGTTTAATCATAATTATATGATTGATATCTGAAAACGTTAGCATTAAATTGCTGATTAATGAAAAACACAAACAGGCTAACGGTCCATATATACTGACCATCTCCATGCCGGCCGATAATAAACACTATACCTTTTCAAAATGTTTATTACCGGTTCCTGTAAAAAAAATCGTCCACAACAGCCGGCCTCGCCACTTATGAAAATTTAATAAAATTCATGTGTTGACAAGGTGTATTGGAACATAAATTCTTGTGTACAATTATTAGTGAAATGAGGTATTAGGACTTCGGTGCAGTTCTTGGAAAACGATAAGAACAGATTACGTAAAGCCGGCAACATTTCGGTACAAAAAATCCCGCCGACCAGAGAGGCCGACGGGATTGTTGGGTCTTATCGGGACAGTCGAGACAAATTTAATTCTACAGCAATTCGGCGATCTGGACGGCGTTGAGGGCAGCCCCTTTGCGCAACTGGTCGCCGCTGACAAACAGGTCGATTCCCCGGCCGTCGGGCTGCGAAATATCTTGGCGGATGCGGCCCACGAAGACCTCGTCCCGGTCGCTGGATTCGATGGGCATGGGGAAGTAATTACCCTTGCGATCATCGACGATTTTAATGCCCGGGGCGTCGGCCAACAGTTCGCGAACTTCCTGCTCGGTAATCGGCTTGGAGAAGGTCAGGTTGATGGCCTCGGAATGAGCCCGCATGACCGGCACGCGCACGCAAGTGGCGGTAACCTGGATATTTTCATCGTGGAACATTTTACGGGTTTCGTTGACCATCTTCATTTCTTCAGTGTTGTAGCCGTTGTCTGCGATATCCGAGTTATGACTGAAGACGTTGAAGGCGACCTGGTGCGGCAAAACCTTTGGAGTTATGGCTTTACCATTTAGGAAATCCCGGGCCTGCTGCTCCAGTTCCAACATGGCTTGATAGCCGGCCCCGCTGGCTGACTGGTAAGTGCTGCAGACCACCCGCTGGATGGGATTGGCTTTGTGCAACGGCCAAATGGGAACGACCATGATGATCGTCGAGCAGTTGGGATTGGCGATGATCCCTTTATGCTTTTTCACATCCTCGGGATTCACCTCGGGAACAACCAAAGGTGCTTGCGGATCCATGCGAAAGGCGGAGGAATTATCCACCACAACCGCCCCGTTTTCCACGGCGATGGGGCCGAACTTCTTACTGATTGAACCGCCCGCTGAGAAAAGGGCCAAGTCGATGTCCTTGAAGCTGTCTTCCGTCAGCTCCTGGATCGCATGTTCCTTCCCTTTAAAGGTCAGTTTTTTGCCTGCCGATCGGCTGGACGCCAAAAAGGTGATCCGCTCGTAGAGGAAATTACGCTGTTCGAGAATACGCAGGAATTCCTGGCCCACCGCACCGGTAGCCCCAACCACTGCCAGATGTCCACTCATGGGAAATCCGCTCCTTCTAGTTTTTATAAGCTTGCATAATGCCTGTATGCTTGCCGATTCGTCATTACTGACACTTGCAAATCGTACCCCGTGGGAAACGATAATACAGAACCACCATGTTATGTTTTTCGGGCTTATATAGCAAATGCCATTCGAGCTCTGTTCGTCGATATTAATAACGGCTGTATGCAACCACTCGGTCGGCTGTAAAATCCAACTATATCGTATTTTTTGTGGATTCTGTTATAATGATTACGCGATTCTGATCGGCTGTACACGGGAATCGAAGACCTGCCAACATTCAAGGCGTGCCGAGCAATTACTTCTCGTGGCACGCTTCTTTTAAATGGTCAAAGTGTGATCTCCATAGGATGATTCAATGGAGTGGATATTACCCCAAAATTATAGTGGCAATCCCATCGTGTACATGCTGGTGGCGGCGGCAGCCATTTTCACCACCGGTTTTTCCAAGGGGGGATTCGCCGGAATGGGCGTGCTGGCGGTCCCGCTGATGTTGACCGTGGCACCGTCCAGATTGGTACTGGGTATGTGGCTGCCACTATTGATTATCGCGGATATTTTTACCATGCGGCGGTATCCCAGGGAATGGGACTTGCGGCCTTTGCTGCGAATCGGCCCATGGACGCTGGCCGGTGTAGTCGTGGGCTGGTTCTTGCTGGATAAGTTGGAGGGACAGGAACGTGTGATCAAGTGCTTCGTGGGAGCGTTGTGTATTGGTTTCGTCGTGTTGGAATATTTCCGGTTGCGCGTGGCCCGTCGCATTGCCAACCAAAGTGAAGATCAAACGGATTCTGAACCATGGCGGCCGACTTGGCTGACGGCCGGTCCGTTCGGACTGGGGGCTGGAATAGCGACCATGTTGGCCCATGCCGCCGGTGGTATAACGGCCATTTATTTTCTGCTTCAGAAAATGGACCGGCGGACATTTGTAGGCAGTGCAGCCCGCTTTTATTTCGTGTTCAACACGCTCAAGGTCCCTTTTCAGGTCAATCTTGATTACATCAACCAGAACTCCCTGCTGAAAAGCATCTGGCTGTTGCCGCTGATCCCGGCCAGCGTCTGGCTGGGATCCACCCTGAACAAGCGGATTTCCAATCAGACCTTCCACAAGGTAATCTATACGCTGTTGGCCTGCACCGGAACCTATTTGCTTTACCAGAACAGCTGGTAAGGTTCGTCAGGATGCAAGGAAGATTATACACTGCTTGATGTAGAAGGTGATCCGTCATGTCTGAACTGGTTCGTCTCAGCCTGAGTATTGAAAAACCGCTTTATGATCGACTCGAAGAGATGGTCAAACAAAGCGGCTATGAAAACCGCTCCGAATTTATCCGGGACATGATCCGCCACCAACTGGTCCGCCAGCAGTGGGATGGAAACGAGGAAGTGGTAGGCACTGTCACCCTTGTTTACGACCATCACGCCAGCAATCTCACTAACAAGCTGACCGATCTGCAACATCACCACCATGGGGCGGTGTTGGCCACCACCCACGTGCATCTGGATCTCCATCTTTGCGCAGAAATGATCCTGATCAAGGCCAAAGCCAATGAAATCAAGCACCTCGCTGACCTGATGCGGCAACAAAAAGGGGTACTCCATGCCGAATTATCGATGGCCAGTACCGGTATCGATTTAACCTGATTCCGCCAGAAATTTTCTTTTTTACCCATTTTCCCGCTTGATCTTTTTCCAGAGAACCCTATACTGGCGTTATTACGATTTATGGATTCGTAATAACATTATATCGGCCCTCAGGGGCCGACTTTTTCAAACACGCCAGACGAAAGAAATTTGGAGGGATGTCATGATGTTGAATTGCAAATTGATCGCCACAACGACCGCTTTCGTGCTCATCGCCGCCCCGTTGGCGTCAGCCGCCGACCCGGATTGGGAGAGCATGGATTACACGATGCACAAGAACTACCAGGCAG
>CAZMVS010000114.1:0-11382 GCA_964569525.1 uncultured Planctomycetales bacterium | reverse complement strand
CATTTGCTCACTGACCAATTGGATCGCACTGGCCAGGGAGTGCCCCGCCCGCAAGGCCTGGCTCATCAACTCGAATACATCCGGTAATTGTTGCACTAGTTTTTTGATCCGCCGCTTGCGCATGTACACCAGACCAAGCAGGGGAACGCAAAAAATGCCGACGCCCGCTGCCAGGGAGGCCAATGGATTGAATTGTAAAACCAGTCCCCCAAGTACCACTGCGAAACAAGCACCAAATAAATAGGAAAGCAAACGTGATGCCGACCAGTTTACATCCGCCTGGTCCAGTACTTGTTGAAGTTTGGTGACCACTTGGAGGCGGGAAAGCATGCTGTCTAGCGCCCCACCTTGAATTTCGGAGGCCCGCTTGCGCAACAGCGAAGCCTTGGTTTCCTCCCGTTTGGACCGCTTATTTTTTGCCTCGGTCAGGCGGTCCATGACCTTACGTTGTTTCGCGGTCCGCAGGTCCATTACTACTTGGAAGATACCAAAGGCCAATAACATGGCCCCGGCAATGGGCATTAAAAACACGAATGATGTTGTTATGGAGGCCACTTTAATCCCCGTTCGTTTTCAAAATGCCCGCCCGGACGTTGCCCGTACCGGCCGGAGTCCCCTAATCTTCACGATCCTTGATTAACACTTGCCTCTCAAACAAGTCCGTACTGATTTCACAACCGGAACTTTTCAGCCGATCCAGAAAGCTCGGCCGAATGCCCGTGGCCGAGATTTGACCGTAGGCTTTGCCGTTGCCGTCGATCCCTAATTGTTCGTACTTGAAGATATCCTGCATGGTTACCACTTCACCTTCCATGCCCGTGACTTCGGTGACACTGGTGATCTTTCGAGGTCCTCCGGTAAGCCGCTGGGCTTGTACAACCAAGTCGATAGCACTGGCGAACTGCTGGCGGATGGCCCGGACCGGTAAATCAAAGCCGGACATCATCACCATGGTCTCCACTCGCTGAATGGTGTCCCGCGTACTATTGGCGTGCAACGTGGTTAGCGAGCCGTCGTGACCGGTATTCATGGCCTGGAGCATGTCCAGCGTCTCCGCGCCTCGGCACTCACCCACCACGATCCTATCCGGCCGCATACGCAAACTGTTAATCAAAAGATCCCGAATGGAAATACATCCCTTGCCTTCAATGTTCGGCGGACGGGTTTCCAGACGAACAACGTGCGGCTGACGCAACTGCAACTCTGCCGAATCTTCAATTGTGACAATACGGTCCGAAGGTGGAATAAACGCGGACATGTTATTCAGCAGCGTCGTCTTTCCCGACCCGGTCCCCCCAATGATCAGTATGTTTAGATGAGCAATCACGCAGGCTTTTAAGAATTCGACCATCTCCGGCGAACAGGATTTATATCGAATGTAATCGTCCCAGGTAATCGGATCAGCCCCAAAACGACGGATGGACATGCTTGCCCCGTCAATGGCTAGCGGGGGAATGATGGCGTTGACTCGCGATCCGTCTTTCAGCCGGGCGTCCACCATGGGGCTGACTTCGTCACACCGCCGACCGACCGCGCTGACGATCTTGTCGATAACGTGAATCAGGTGGGCATTATCCCGAAACTGCACGTCCGTTAATTCCAGGTTGCCCTTCCTCTCTACGTATATCTGCCGGGGACCGTTGATCAAAATGTCGCTGACCGCCGGGTCATTCAGCAACATCTCCAGTGGACCAAGCCCAAAAGTCTCATTTATAATTTCTTTGACCAGACGCTGCCGCTCGTTCGCGTTCAGCAGGACGTTCTCTTTGTCGCATAAATCAAGAATAACTTCGCCAACCTGGTCCTGAATGGTCGGATCGTCGCTCTTGATGGCCCCCAAGTCGAGCTTCTCTACCAGCTTGCGGTGAATGCGCGTTTTCAGCTCGTAGAATTTTTCAACCTTGTCTTCGCCGGCCTTGATCTGCTTTTTCTTATCCGATGCGGTGTTGTTTTCTTGCTCATTGACGGACTTTTCGTTCGGACGCGGTTTCAATACGGACTTGCCCTGTTTTGGCTCCGCCTGTTCGGTCGGGGGAGGAGTTTTAATTGGTGTCTTTACTCTTCCGAACATCTATGCTCTCCGTTATAACTTGTGACCTTCGGCCACCACATTCATTACGTCGCACCGCTGAAAATTCGACTGAAGAAATTGTTCTTGTTGTTCTGCTCGGCGTTGGTTTCCGGATCGGCAATATTTTGAGCCAATTCGTGAATGGAAGTCCGTACCCGCGACTTGGGGGCGGCTTCGGACAGGGGCGTACCCATGTTGATGGACGAACCGACGCTTTTCCAATCGTCCGGAATTTGATGCGCAACCTTCATGTTAACCGTCTGTTCCACGTGGGCTACTTCCAGGTGGGCGGATTCCCGACCGACCCGGTTGCAAATCAGTTTGAAACGTCCCAGGTTGTAACCGCTGTCCCGTAATTCCTCGATTATGCGGTGCACGTTACGAACACTGGTCACCAGTAATTGGATTAAGAGTATGTTGATGTCTGCCATGTCCAAGACCGCTAGGCCGCCGGGATCAAAACGCATGGGTCCGTCAACTACCACGTAGTCATACATCTGTTGCAAAGTGCTCAAAACGGAGGCGCAGTGGGCCGCGGTGATCTGATCCGCTTGCGTAAAAGAGTTGGGACGAGCCAACAACTGGACGCCTGAATCATGCTTCATCATCGCTTTTGTGATCATTGATTCGTCCAGCTGCTCAGGCGTATCGCATAGGTCGGCAATCGTGTAACTGGGTTGCAAATCAAGCATGGTACCAAGCTGCCCGTATCGAAAATCCAAGTCCACTAACGCCACCCGATCCTGCCCGGCTATGGCCGCCAACTCCGCAGCCAGATTGACGGCTAGCGATGAAGCGCCCGCGCCGCCGATGGTTCCTAAAATGGAAATCAAACGTCCCATTTGAATGGGAGCATTTTGATGCGAAACCAGTTTTTCCACCGCCTCTGCTAAAAGCTTTCGATCCACGGGCTTGGTTAAAAACTCGCGAATGCCCGCCCGCATGGCCTGAAGGATGTATTGCCCGTCAGTTTTTTCGGAAACCACAAAAACCGCCAGCTGCGGATTATTCTGCGTAATCTGGGTAACTACCGGCAGGGTGGCATCAAGTACCGGATCAAGGTGGGCGATCAGTATCTCTGCCGGAAATTGCGCAATCGCCTGCTCGATCAGGGCGGGCTCGTCCACCTCGGCCACGATGTGCATCCCGTCGATGCTCAATAAATCACTACGCAGCGCGGCGGAATAATCTTCATCAGCGTTAAAAATAATGGCACGAACCGATTGTCTCATGGCCTGTTCTAATCCTTTGAGCAAAAAGCCGACCTTACGTTAACTGTCGGCGGCCGGCGCGCGGACCTGACCGGGAGCCTTTCCCGGGCTCCCGGTCAAGTGCTTCTGCTCCCCTGCCATGAGCCCTGCCTGTCCCTCTGGGCATTTTATCTGCAGGACCGGGCGATCCCTCCGATCGCCACCTGAACATTATTCAATTAATACCACCGGACGCTTCCCGCCCAGTGTATTGAAAATCGACTTCAGCTCTTCCTCGTACGCGGCAATCTCACCTTCTGCGTGAAAACTTTCACCGCTGCCGATCTCCGCCACCTGTGTCATTAGGTTCTGGTCCGCATTCGCCCCCACGCTCACCGTGTAAATGCGAATCCCTTGCGCGCGGGCATCCTCAGCGGCGGTTATCGTATCCTGCAAAGCTTGGTTTGCATCGTAATAAGTTGGATCTGTTCGTACATGATTGGCCTTCCCGTCAGTCAACAGAATCATTACCTTTGCCGCTCCCGCACGACCGTCCGGACTGTTCATCAACACGTTTACACCATCATCGATACCTTGGGCGATATTGGTGTTCCGCGTCCACTTGCCTCCTTGCAAACCGTCCAACTTGGCGCGTAATGTGTTGAAATCATTGGTTAGCCACGACAGATCAGATGGGTAATCGCTGGGACCATAGCCGTTTGTCCCATAGCCTACCAAGCTGATCAGGTCGCTGCTATCTAAATTTTCCACCACGTCAACCAGTTCACAAGACGCATCTTTTACCGCCTGCATTGGCTGGACCGGGCAGTTGGCCAACTCCGGAATCTCCGGTTCCTGTTCCAAAAGATAATTCACAAAGGTTTTCAGACCGTAACGGTATTTGAAATTCCCATAAAATGTATTTTGAATGCCAGTCCAGTGCAGATACTGAATGTATCTACCCCAAGAACCATCGGCATACGGATACTCAACCAACCAGGTCAACTCGGTATTCCAGCCAACCCAGTCGTTACCATTGCCCGGTTCGTCACCCAGCTGCTCCCATAGCCCGCCTTCATGGCCGCTTTGCCAGCGGGCTAGCCCCAACGCAACCGCTGCGCGGGCTTCCCACCCGCCGTCATCATCGTAAGCATTATCCAAAAGGGCGTTCACTTCACTTTCAACATAGCCCTGCTCTTCCAGGTAGCTTTGCAATTCGGCATTATCTGCCCAAGATTCATTGTAAGGCAGATACTCCAATGCGGGATCAGCAGTCAGATCATACGCAGAATTGAGGCTACTGGTGCCCCAGCTGTCCATCCGACCGAATGTAGGACCAGGCTGCAAACTATAGCTTATCGACGTATCGACGTTTTGCCCGGCCTTGGTCGCCACGGTTAAGTCCGATAGGTATTCGTTGGCAATGGTGAAGGAAAACGTGTGTGTCTCTTCAACACCATCTTCTCCTAGACCGTCCCCTTCAGCGTCAAACTTGATCCCCCCTACGCTGGAAGTCGGATCAACGCCGGATTCCGGATCAGCATATGCCCCATCCGAGTACGCCGTGGAAAGTGCATCCGACCACGCATCTTCCGGCAGGCCGAAAGTTATGTGACTCAGGGCGGCGGTGTCTTCCGATCCGTCACTGGTAACGGTTACTGTTACCGTTGTTGTTCCATCACCGTTATCCGTCAGTGATACACTTGTGGTAAAACCCGAACTGTCGGTTTGCGATTCCGTCAGCGATGTATTCGGTAGGTTGGTCCAGACATCATACGTGTTGATGGTGGTATCATACATGTGCTTGATTTCGCTGTCGTCAGTGTGAGATGCACTGAGATCAGCGACCACCGCGATATCACGTGGAATCAATACTGCCGTCGCTTCCGCGGAAACATCCGCCGACTGAAAACCCAACGCCCGGGCGAAATAAAGGGATACCGCGCCGTTCAGAGAACCTTCCGTCCGTCGCGTGATCACCTTGACTGCATTGGGGAATTCGCAGCTCGCATCCTCTTCAAAAACGTACTTGCCGGTACTCTCGTCAATCCAAGCCCGCCCGAAGACGATCTCCGAATTCGTATCCAGTTGAACGTCTGCGTTCAGCACCAGGTTCTTTGTCGCAAACTCCTGGGCCTTGCCCTGCGCCGCAATACGCGGATCAGCCACAGCCTGACCCAACTCCGCCGCTGCAGCCAAGGCGGCGGCGTCTGCCGTTCGCTGCAACTCCGTGCGCGTGTTATAGAGCATGCCAACGTCCACCGCCAAGGCGGCAAAGCCCATCATTGCCGTGGAAAACACCGCTACCTGGACCGCCACTGTTCCTCGACGCCGGTGGCGAGGACGTGTTACGCCTTTCCTTAAAATCCCGGCTATTCTTATGCTTTTCATCACACCCTCCGCTTCTTTCCTTGACCTTCGATCGGCAGAGATTTTCAGAAGCCCTCCGCCTGCTCGAGGCTTCCTCCGTTACCCAGCCGGGGCTTTCCTTCCCCGCTCCGGGATTTTATTGAGCAGCTTCCGAGGCCTCGGCTGCGCCCCACGGTCCATGTAGGGACATTTGTTCCGGGTTGCTCGAAAACTTGCGATATTGTGGTTCCGGATGCGTCTCCAACGCTTTACCGTCCGTCTGATCCTCCGGCATGGGCTGACCCTCGATCATGCCCAATCCAAAAAGCTCCCAATCATCGGGCGCTGTCATATTTTGACCGGGTACATCCGTGACTTGGTCCGGGTGCATGCCGCTGGCCAGTTCCGGAGTTACCAATACAACCAATTCTGTGGTTTCCCGTTGGTAATTTTCGGAACGGAACAGCTGGCCGAGCACGGGAACGTCTCCCAGCCCCGGAATCCGCTGCACCACTCCACGAATCCGTTCATTCAGCAGCCCTGCAATAGCAATCGTCGTCCCACTGGCTAATTCGATCGTGGTATCCGCCCGTCGCTTGGTCAAACCCGGTACACTGAATCCTGACATCATGACCGCCAGCGACGTGTCGATATCGCTGACCTCCGTGCCCACGTTCAACCGAATTTTCTGCCGCCCGATTACCGTTGGGGTGAAAGTGAGCATGACGCCGAAATTTTTGTATTCCACGCCAATTGCATCATCACCCTGGGCGACGGGAATCGGAAATTCTCCACCAGCCAAAAACTCCGCCTGCTGACCGTTCAAGGCAACCAGGTTCGGCTCCGCTAAAACCCGCAACAAATTGTTCTGCCGCATGGCTTGGAAGAACAACTGCAACTGGGTCCGCGTAAATCCAATACTGAGCTCCGGTATGGAGGTCAGCGGAAGACCTTGCTGGTCCGTGGCGAAATTCAAACCCTGAGAAATATCGCCGGTAGGCGCACCTCCGATATTGACCGGATTAATCCCCGACAATTGGCTGACGGCGAAAAAGTCAGGCGTATTCGATCCTGCCAACCAGCCATTTACTCCCAACTGACGAACCGCCTGCTTATCCACCTCGGCGAACGTGCACCGCAACAACACTTGCTGCTGGCCTGCTACAGTCAACTGGTTTTTAACCTTGGTCCCGATGATCTCCGCCACGTCCATGATCCGCTGGGCTTGATCCGTATCCGCGACCTTGCCCTCAACAATGATAGTGTCCGCCACCGATTGCAGTTTGATCTCTGCTCCCGGTGCGGTCCGTTTGATCATTTCCTGCAAAAGTTGAAGATCCGGATTTACCGTGATGTCGAACACTAATTGGTTCTCCTGCTCGTCCCAAAGAATAAGCTGGGTTTTCCCCGCCTGCTGCCCCGTGACCAAAACCTGCCGCGGCGAAAGCACCCGAACATCCGCCACCTTCGGGGCCCCGATCGACGAACGCTTCAAGGGAACATTGACTTCCACAACCGTACTAGCCCCCGCTGTCAGGCTGATCTTCTTGTTTGTGGTATCAACCCGCTTCAGCGTGGCCTGCATAACTGATCCACCTTGCTCGCCGTCGTTGGCCGCCACTGGCGCACCGCTGACGGCGAACACGATCGACAATACAAACGCGGCAATTATTAACCTATATCTCTGACTCAACAGGCACCCCCAAAATCCCTTCCTTGATTGAGCTTGCATAGCATCCTTGCCTAAAGTCATTGTCCTTGCTCCTGTAAATGGCATTTATTCCGTCAGCAACTTGGAAGCCAGTTGTCTCATGCTTTGTAAATTATTGGCCCCTGATACCCCTGGACCGCCCTTGAAAGACCCGGCACGACATTGACTGGCTCGTTTGGTTGCCCCGTTTTTCCCGGCGTTTTTCTCTACTCGCCTTGCACCTTTTTTATCGGTTTGAAAATGGACCTCGTAAACTTCCGTTCCTTTCACCATTTCCACCGACCAATCCCGCGATTCGGGCACGGGTTCATGAGTATCCTTTTTAGCTTTATCGGTCTCCTCAGGAAGGGGCTTAGCTGGATTCTTAAACAGTTTTCCAAGAAAAGACAACGCCGAACTCTCCTTGTTTTTATCGGCCTTTTGATTCTTTTCAAAACCGAATAGAGCATTATCGGTCGTCATTTCCGTTTCCTGGAAAGTCCTGTCCTCCTGTCCTCGCATGGCCAAGCGAACTTCTCCCTTGGTCTCCGCCAGGTGCAGCTTGGGAACGTCGCTGGGAGTAGCCAGCAAGGTGACCGACCGAGCCAATGATGGCCCGACGTCCCCGCTGTTCTGGATCTCTTGACCGACCGCCAGCACCTGCACGTTCTGCAATACCACCTTGCTGATCGTGAAACGCCGACCGGTGATACTGTCCCGCCGGTCCATCACCACTACCACGTCCACAAAACTGCCGGGCTTGATCCAGCCGGCCACACCGACGTATTCATTGACCTTCACCGCCACCGCCCGGTAACCGTCTGGAATTTTGGAGGTCATCCCCGGGGGAGTTCCTCTCGGCGCTAACATCGATTCCAGAATCGGCATGCCTTGAGGTATGGTCTGGCTGGTTACTCGGTCAAGCACATCTTGAACTTTGCTGATGCCATTACTGGGTGCGATGGGCTTGGGTACTTCCTGCAAAGTCACCATGCCCTTCGTGATCCGCATGGTGGCTCCGATGTCCGATTTCGCCTGGACAATCTGAACGGTTTCCGTGTTGTTGGCCCCCTCCGCCTTTTTCAACACGTCCATAAACATCTTGATGGCGAAAACGCCGATCCCTAGTCCCAGTACAAGTGGTATGATCGAACGCATGTTCATGAGGATTCTCCTTCAGACCAGGGAACGGCTCGAGGCGAGGCCGACAGGCCGAAACCGAACGCTCGCCCTCGAGGGGGCTATATTTCAGGCCGATCCCCGATGCTCTGGTTGGTCAACTGCGTATCCCCCCTTTACCCCGTTATTGCTCCGTGGACTCCGTCATCAAACCTTCCTTCCGCATCGTGCATTTCGAGGATAAACTTCGATTTACACCAAGGAAAGATGACAGACCTGCTAAAGAAGCCTTGTCCTCCGGAATGCTGACGGTGATTTCCACGTCTTCACTGGCTACCCGGTCATCCAGTTCATCCTGGCTGGGAACCGTCAAAGTCCAGTCACTGCACTCCTGACCGGTCGGACAATCATCCGGCGTAACTCCATCGGTGGTCATACCGTCGGTTAAACCCGTGCCGGCCATGGCCTCTTTAAATTGCTGGATGACTTGGTCACGGTCCGCTCCTTGCAGAACGGCCATGCGCGCTGCCTCCCGCGTCGCATTCGTCGCCGACTCCTGAAGCATGAAACTCCAGCCGAACTCCACAATCCCAAATAACATGGTCATTAAAATAGGTGTTACAACGGCCATCTCGACCGTTGCCGCCCCTCGGCGTTGATGACGCCCAATCCTTTTCAAAAGGATTTTCTTCCCCGTAGTTCGAGTAAGCATCTTTCGCCTCCTTAGATCAGCCACATATGCTGACTGAAAAAGACGATCAGCGTACCGATGGTCAAAGGAACACCGTATGGAAGCAGTTGCGAACTGTCACCGAAACTCTTGGCTGAACCGAATTCGCTGAAAACCGTCTCTTTATGGGTCACTTTGTAAGCGATGGTGGCCATGTTGCCGTATGCTTGCCAAAATCGACCACTGGCTAGGATCATGATCATTGAGATCACCCCGCCGACCGTCGCGCCGATCGCAAAAGACAAAAACGTTAACCATGGCCCCAACCAGACCCCGATCGCCATCATCAGCTTGACGTCGCCTGCCCCCATGCCGTGCATTAGCCAGGGGATGATCAATACGCCAAAACCAACCAGCAGGCCTAGCCCGCCGGCGGCCAATCCTTCCCAACCGTGAAACCAGCCCTGAACCGCAAAACCCGCCGCTGCCAAGACTGCGTTCAACCAGTTCGGCACTCGCCGCTGCTTGTAATCAATCCACGATGCCCACAGGATTCCGGGAATCAAGAAAATACAAGTCGTTATCCAAAATTGATCGAACGGCATACTCATTACTCCACTTGCTTCTTGATCCCCTCGCTGATCAGTTCATAAACCGTTGACCATCCGACGAAAATATTTCATCAGACGGCTTCTCTTTGTCCTTCTTGAGGGTGAAATGGGCGCCCGTCTAACATGGACGGGCGCCCTGACCTCAAACGATTGGAGTACCTCCTCGGTTATACGGCGAAAACATTAGGCACCGGCCGCCGGCAGCTCCGCCGTGACCGTATTGAAGGTTGACTGGATGCCATCGCTCAAAGAAGTGATGGCGGTAATGCAGGCCACAATGATCAAGGCCAGCATCACAGCATACTCGGTCGCGGTCGGGCCATCTTCGCTCTGGAGGAAGTTTTTGGTGCGGACAATCAAGTTCTTCATAGCTTTTCCTTTCCTTTTCCTTGATCCTGTGGATCAAAACCGCCTGCCAGGTTGTCCTCAACCCTGTGGCAAAGCTTTTCCCTCAATCTTCCCGGTTGATCCTTCTGCCGGGATTACATCAAATCTTTTCTAAGGCACATCGCCTTATTATCATCACCCCGGGTGACTTGTTTTGCGACTCCAGGCGACTGTTCCAAATTTCGCCGCCGTGATGATTTGAAGCCTTTCGGCTTGCCTGTCTCAAATCGTCGAAACACGCTTGGAACATAAAAAACAAAATGGCCGCAAGCCAAATGAAACTGCCGAAATTTTTTAGTTTTCTACAAGTCCGGTAGAGTAGTCCCGCCAATGCTGGTAACGCGGTTTTTATCAGTCATTGGCCGATAAACAAAACAAATATTTTTACGGAAATAGGTGGGCTGATTCGACTTCGCGGGATTTGATGAATATGATCTGAATTGCCTGATGAAAATTACGCCTCTTCCCTCTGATTTGATAAAAGAAATGATCACGATCTAGTTGATGCGGGGAACTATTATAACGGCCAACTGTTTCTCATTCTTATTGGGTCATCCCGCCGGTCAATACATACCGCATGGCGGTTTCGATATCCATGTCCACCGGCTCAACATTTTTTTGGGGAAGCATCACTGTGAATCCGCCGAGTTGGTAACTCATCGGCAGGTAGACAGCAATTGTCTGTTCGGTCCCCAACCTGTCCGGCAGATTACTGAAATCCTCTCGTGTGACAAAACCGACCAGCTTTATCGAGCTGCCCGGCATGGTGACCAAGACCACCTTCTGGGCTTGTTGTTCGGCGCTGCGGTTCAAGAAATTGGTCAAATCTTTGACCGAGCCGTATATGCTTTTGACCAGGGGAATATAGTCAAACAAATGTTCGATCCAACTCCAGATCTTCTTGACCAGCCACATCCGAAACATGAAGCCGACCAGAAAGATCAATACCACCGCGATGGCCAGCCCCAATCCCGGCAGGTAATATTGAGGGGGGAAAAATAACCTTAAAACTTCGCCGAAAATCGATTCTAAGGTGACCACAAGCCAGTAGATAATATAACAGGTGATCAGCAGGGGGGCGACGAGGGCCAATCCATGGAGAAATGTTTTATAAGCCCGTTTGATCATGAGTTGTCTGCTCCGTTTAATTTCATCTTACTCGACGCGAACCACGCTATTATTACGCTCCCGTACGCTATGACAATATGTAGGTGGACAAGCCCGGATCGTAAACCGTGGCCAGTTTAGCGGAAGTCCGCCTGGATAACACGGAAAATTATAAATCAGCGTTTTTA
>CAZMVS010000113.1:0-2519 GCA_964569525.1 uncultured Planctomycetales bacterium | reverse complement strand
CTCCCGAAAGCAACGGATGAAGTGGCTGGTGCTCATTTGGGCGAGCTCCGCCAGCCGCTCATTATCCAGCTGAGCCGAAAGGTGACTGTCGATATAACGCAGGATATCTGCAAAACGGGGGTTACCAGACGCCAAACGCTCAATCTTCGATAATTTGTCCTTCTCCAGAAGGGTCAGCAGCTTTCCAAAACTTTCATAGAGCAGCGATTTGACATAACAGAGGCTTGCCGCGTTTTTGCGTAAATAATTTCCGCTACTATTCCGTAGAGGCTTGAGGATCTTTTCGAAATCGACCCGTTCAGGCAGGAATTTTGGGCTGCCAAACAGTTCCTCGACGACCGGCCGGCTGATCCCCACAAGGTCGAAATGTATATAAAAATGTTCGACCACATTAGCTCCGTGACAGGCCATTTTGGTCCAGGCCGGTATCAGATGAATACACTGGGGTACAATCTCGTACGTACCGCTCGCCAGTTGCAGGCCGGCCCCTTTCCTTTTGTTGATATATAAGCGCCAATATGGATCGCAGTGCTCGTGTTTTCCCCATCTTTGATCAATCCGGTAGATATCCCAGGTTAAAGCCCGTATGACCAGCTGGTTCATCATGTCAATACCCCTTTATTGTAAATATCCAAAGCAAAGATAGTACGATAAGATACAGAATAGGCAGAACTTTGCATAGGATCGGTTCAGCCGGGGACGGTATAATTTCTCATGACGAAGGAGGTAAGACTTTGTATCACAGGCCTGTGAAAGTTGGCTTGCTTGGTTGTGGTCCAATTGCCCAATTTGCCCATCTTCCTGCTTTGGCCAGAACCCGGGCCGTCGAGTTGGTGGCTCTATGCGATGGGGCGGAGGACATACTAAAAATTGTCGGCCGACAGACGGGAGTGGAAAAACTTTATACCAAGCACCCCGATCTGCTTCACGATCAAAATGTAGAGGCCGTCATCATTGCCGTCTCTGATCCTTTCCATGTTCCCCTGGCTATCGACGCTCTGAAAGCGGGCAAGCATGTCCTCGTGGAAAAACCATTAGGTACAAACGCGATCGAATGCCTCGCCCTTTGTGAATTGGTTAAAGAAACCGGACTCAAGCTTCAGGTTGGGTCAATGAAACGCCACGATCCGGGTATCGATTTTGCCCATCGTTTTGTAAATGAAAAATTAGGAGAGGTTCTGTCCGTAAGCGGTTGGTATTGTGATACATTGTTTCGTCCCACTATGCAGGAGGCCTTGCTGCCTCGTCCATTGTCAAGCGGGGCGGCCATCAGGTCACCTGAGGATCTCAAAATTGCTGACAAACAAAAATATTCGCTGGTGACGCACGGTGCTCACCTGTTTGACAATCTCCAATATTTGGGTGGCTCCGTCGTAGCGGTGACCGTGAAGATGGCCCACAAGTTTGATCAATATTCCTGGCATGGCCTGGTGGAGTTCGATCATGGCGGAATCGGTCACTTCGAACTTACCGTCAAGGTCAACGCCGATTGGTCCGAAGGTTATGCGATCCACGGCCAGGGGGGGGCCGTGGAAATTCATACTTTTCTTCCCTTTTATAACCGCTCTAGCGAAGTTCGGGCTTTTGATACCCACAATAAGCAATGGCACACTCCTCTCGGGGCGGACAGCAATCCATATAAGCGGCAGTTAGAACACTTTGCTCTTTGCATACAGAAAGATATTAGTCCCAACCCGGATTGTTACGCGGGGCTGGCGACAGTCCGGTTATTGGAGGCGGTGGGAGGTTCGGTAGCCAGGGGCGAAAGAGTGCAAGTGGTCCGTGATTAAAAAAGTGTGATTTATGGAAGTGGGAATCTTTTCACGCACATTCGAAAAATCGTCACTGGACAGTGTCTTGGAAGCGATATCGACGCACAACATCAAGGCGGTCCACTTCAACATGGCCTCGGCAGGTACGCCTTCCCTGCCCGAGAAAATTGACGATGTGACCTGTCGGGGGATTCTCGCCTCGTTTCAGCATTTTGGATTAGTAATGTTCGGAATTTCAGGAACCTACAACACTATTCACCCCGATCCCGAAAAGCGCAATGAAATGACCCAACGCTGCTGTCACCTGATCTCTAGGGCACGGGCTCTTGGGACGGACCTTGTTACCTTGTGCATGGGATCGCGGGATCCCCAGAACAAATGGCGTTGGCATCCGAACAACCAAACAGAGGAGGCCTGGCGCGACCTGCTGGCAACCTTGGAACAACTGGTCATCGCTGCCGAGCAGCATGACGTCACCCTCGGGGTGGAGCCGGAGCCGGCCAACGTCATCTATAACGCGCCCATGGCCCGTAAATTGCTTGATGAAGTTGCTTCCTCCAGGCTCAAAATCGTCATGGACGGTGCGAATTTGATCAGCCGCGATAACCTCTCCCTTATGACCGACGTGTTGGAAGAGGCCTTTGATTTGCTAGGAGACCGTCTGAGTAAAGGTTCAGAGCGATCGTTTTTCGTGCTGGATCATTCGCTCCGGGAGCAGGTGATGCCCGGCGCTGGTGATCCGGCATA
>CAZMVS010000112.1:0-2681 GCA_964569525.1 uncultured Planctomycetales bacterium | reverse complement strand
CCTGATGAAAGAAATTCAGAAGATGGCCGACTCTCAAAATGTAGAGTTGGCCGCCGTCTGCGATATCTGGAACCAAAGGCGAGATGCCGCCGCCGATTTAGTCCACAAGTGGACCGGCCGACGACCACACCAATGCCGTAAGCTAGCGGAATTATGCGACCTGAAAGATATTGACGCGGTGCTGATCGCCACCGCCGACCATCAACACGCATCCTTGGCCCGACAGGCGGCCGAAGCAGGCAAAGATGTGTTCGTGGAAAAACCATTCGGCTGTGACTTTGAACAAATCAAACAAGCCAGGGACGCAATACGCAAAACGAACCAAGTGGTACAGATAGGCACCCAACGTCGCTACCAGGGCATCCCTTGGGCGGCCCGCGATTTCATAGCTGCCGGCAAACTGGGCAAAGTCAGCTACGTGGAAGCAACGCAATCCGTATTCGGGCAGCGCTGGCGGATTCACGGATCGGAAAATTCCCTCACCGAAAAGGATACCGATTGGAACGAATTTCTTCGTTACACGCCCAAGGTTCCCTTCAATGCCCGCCACTACCGGGAGTTTCGGCTGTTCTGGCCGTATTCGACGGGAATCTTTTGTCAGTGGATGAGCCATGCCATCGATCTGATCAATCTGGTTTTGGGCGAGTGGCCCAAGTCGGTGATCTCTTCCGGTGGAGTCTATCTGTGGAAAGACGGGCGTATCAATCCGGATACCGCTCACTGCCTGCTTGAGTATCCCTGTGGTTGTCTGGTCAGTTACCACATGCGTTTAGGCAACCAGGCCAGCCATCGTTGGATCACTTTGTACGGCACACGAGGAACTTTGGACCTGGAAGCGGGAATCGCTTTTGGCGAGGGCGGCGGCGGAGAAGTTGTCATGGTAAATCCCGGCTCAAGCATCCCGGAGTTCAAAGTTAATGCCGCCTTACGCTTACCGCCGCGAAGAGAGGGCGGAGAGATGCTTGATGCCCCGAAGGATGAAAATCACCTGGTGGAATTTTTCCGCTGCCTGCGCAGTCGCCGACGCCCCAAGGCAGACGTCGAAGCCGGCTTCAGCCACGCCTTAGCCACAACCATGGCAGGCATGTCCCTGCGTATGGGCACAAAAGTGCACTATGATGCAAACAAAGACGAAATCCACCCGCGGGAAAAAATCCAACAACCCTGAATATTTCAATCAAGCAATCCCTAAAAACTCGTCAGGCGAAGGCCAGAAAAAGAAATCAATCCTTTATCACCTCGCACACGTATTTTTTGCATCAAAGAAGATTCAGGAAAGCACAAAAACAGAAATGAAGCAATAACTTTACTGGAGGGCGGAATAGGTTTCCTCGCTCCACTGAGTCATTTCCTGGGCAGGCAGACGCACGCGAAACGTCGTCCCCTCCCCGGGCTTGCTTTCAACAACAATTCGGCCATGATGTTCGCGAACCAGCTTGCGGGCCACCGCCAATCCTAAACCGGTCCCCCCTTGCCCCTTAGTAGATTTGAACGGCTCGAACAGCTCCTCAATTTTATCCGGCTCAATCCCCGGACCATTATCGGAAATGATCAGGTCGGCGATGCCGGCTTCATTGTCAAAACCAGTTCGCACTCTAACCACGCCATCACCGGGAGCAACTGCGTCCACGGCATTCGAAATGATATTCAAAGCCACTTGATGAATACCCTCGGAATCGATCGGGATAGGCGGAAGTTGCTCTTCGAACTCGGTCTCCAACATCACGTTTCGCTCCTCCGCCCGGGATTGAGCCAAGGTGACGGCATCGGAAACAATCTTGTTTAGATAATCGTGATTCAAATTGGGCAGGCGGGTTTTACTAAATGCTAACATGTTCATGCTCAGCTGATAAATCCGATCCAAGTTATGCTGAACAATCTGCCACCCTTTGTTCAAAGGCTCTTTGCTGTCCCGTTGAATCCCCATGTTGACCAGGTCGGCCCCGCTCTTCATCCCCTGCAAGATATTCTTGATGGAATGAGACAGGTAAGCCACCGTTTCCCCCGTCGCCGCCAACCGGGCGGTCTTCATCTGTTGTTGAACCAAGCGGGCATTTTGGACAGCGAGACCGGTCATCTGTCCAATAGCACTCATTAAACGTAACTGCTGCTCGGTATAGGTATGAGCTGCCGCCGCACTGTCAATATGGACGATCCCCAACAACAAATCCCGCACCATGATGGGCACACAAATAACCGAATGCAGCCCGAAATTATGAATGCTGTCTTCACTTTCCTCCGAAGAAAACCGCTGATCGGTCATGGCATTGGTACACAAAACCGATTCGCGATTATCAATAACATGCTGGATGATCCGTTGGCTGATGGTAATCTTTTGCTTCTTGGTGGGCATGCCCCGGCGATAACGAATGACGTGCGGCTCAAGCTCCTCTCCCTTGCTGTCGTACAACAAAATGAATCCACGATCCACGGGAAGCTCTTCAAGGATCACGTCCATGACCCGCTCTAAAAGTTGCTCGGGATCAAGGATCACCCCGATCGCCGAGGTCAACTCGGACATGACCCGCCATGCCCGGGCCGCCTCAGCCACTTCCGGACCGGCAATGATAATGGAATCGTCACTGGAAACACTGGCCAGAATAGCCGAGTCCATGTTCATATTCCGACCCTGAAAGTCGATCATATCCCGTGGAATGGAGGATCCGGTAAATCCCTCCGCG
>CAZMVS010000111.1:0-9604 GCA_964569525.1 uncultured Planctomycetales bacterium | reverse complement strand
GAAGGCCACAAGCTCGGCCCCCATGTCCTCGGTGAAGCCCTTGGGGTCCTCCGAGCCGAAGGCCGCCAGACCCTCCCGGGCCGGCTCCCACATGGCCCGTACGTCGCCTTGTTCCGGTTGGAAATCGGGAATTTGAAACCAAGGCACATTGTCGAGGCTTTTCGTACCCAAGAGGGGATTATGATTCCACTCCAAGGGTTCGGCGGGGACCTGACGGAAAAAATACACGTATTTGCCTTGTTGGAGCAGTGATAATCGCTTTGCCAGGCTGGGGGGCCGTTTACCATTAGCCTTGCGAATGTTTTCCGGTATTTGCGGGGGTTTTCCGAGCGGAAATAAAAAGGGCGGATCCTGCTCCCTTTTGAAGCGGACGTAATCATTTACATCGTGAGGCATGCCGGGCAGGAAGATGTCCGCCGGTTGAATGGACTTCCACGGCCGGGGGGCGAAAATTTTCTCGTGCAGCCGCAACCGTTGGCGAGCCATCAGGCCCAGCCGGGTCCAGACAAAGCGCGGTCCGAGGTAACGCAAGATGTAATAAGCTTTTTTAGCCGGGTTCATGCACCACTATTATCCGGAAGAGAGGCCTTTTCGCCAGCGGTGGATTTCAAGACATATTACAACCCGCCGTTAACTCGATCGGCGAAGCGAACCTGGCGTCCCTTGGAGTTGTACGAAAAGTCATTACAGCGTAATCGTTTTTTTCTCCGCCGCGGCTTGCATGGCTGCGAAGCTGGCCCGCGTCACGTTGGCTAACTGGTCAAAGGGAATCAACGGTTGTCCACCTTGGGCGACACGGTCCCCGAAAGCGGAGAATTCCGCATTATGTCCCTTGTCCTGGCGGGAGGTCTTATATTTGCTGAAGCCCTTAAAACCGAAGCCTTCCGTTCGTCGGAAATTAATCAATCGGAGAATGCGTCCTTCGCTGAAGACCTCCATCATTTCCTTGGGATAGCTTTTGGAGCCGTTGGCAAAATAGTTGACCGTGCCCACTGAGCCGTCGGCGAAACCGAGCACGATTGACATTTTATCCTCTTTGACCGGCACGCCGCCGCCCATTTGAACCGCCGCTACCGTGGTGATCGGGCTGTTTGCCAGGAAGGTCAACAGATCAATAAAGTGGCAGGCTTCGCCGATGATTCTGCCGCCGCCGCGTTTGGGATCCTGTGTCCAATGGTCGGGCGGAATGAAGCCCGCATTGGCGGTGAAGGTCATACTAAGCGGTTCGCTGTGCCCGGCGAGAAGCTCTTTCATCTTGACGATGTGAGGGCTGAACCGCCGGTTGAAGCCGACCATGACGTGACGATCGGGATGTTGCCGAACAGTCTCGGTGACTTGTTGCAGTTCTTCTTCGTTCATCGCCAGCGGCTTTTCGACAAAGGCGTGTTTGCCCGCCTCCAAGGCTTCGCAGACAAAGCGGGCATGCAGATTGTGGCCTACCGCGATGAGAACGGCGTCGATTTCTTCGTCTTGCAGAATCTGCTTGTAGTCCGTCAGGGCGTTGGCAACGTTGAATTTGCCGACCAGGTGTTGAGCTGCGGCGGAGTTGAGATCGGCGACGTACTTGATGCGGGCCGATGATTTGGCCAGAGCGGGCATCAGGGTCATCTTCGAAAAATTGCCTGCGCCGATCACACCCACGGCTGCTTGTCCGCTGCCGGCTGATGGTAGCTGGTTGACTTCGATTCTGGTTTTGCGGCTGACCTCCAGCGGGTACTCCAAAATGACGCCCAATGCGTTTTTATCACTAGTGACGGTTTCATAGGCATCGGCCGTCTGTTCCAGCGGTATGCGGTGGGTGATTAAATCATCAACCTTGAATTGGCCGGTACGCATGGCGGAGAGGATCGCTTCGAAGTTTCGCTGCTCCGTCCAGCGGACGAATCCGAACGGATAGTCGTTGCCGACCAACTCGTAGTTGTCGTCATAGCGTCCCGGCCCATAAGAACAGGAGACCTGGAAGGTGAGTTCCTTGTCATAAAAATCACTTCGGCGGAGATTCAGGCCGACGACTCCGACCAGAATAATTCGCCCGCGTTTTCGGCAGGCCTGGGCGGATTGATGTACAATATCGTCGGTTTTGGCGGAGGCGGTGATCAAAACGCCATCCACTCCTTTGCCTTCGGTCCAAGCGTTGGCGGCAGCGACGACGTCACCACCGGCTTGGGGATTGACCGTTTGGGCTCCGTATGTTTCCGCCAAGGCCAGCCGGTCCTGATTGAGATCGACGCCGAGTACCTCGCAGCCATGGGCCCGTAGCAGTTGTACACACATCAAACCGATCAAGCCCAGTCCATAGACGACGAATCGCTCGCCCAATGTCGGTTGAGCCAGGCGAATCCCCTGCAGGCCGATACTTGATAAAACGGTAAAGGCTGCCTGCTCGTCGGTGACCTCGTCCGGTATTCTGGCGCAGAGGTTTTTCGGAACGCACACGATTTCCGCATGCGGGCCGTTGCTGATGACCCGATCGCCGGGAGCGAATCCATTGACGCCGGGGCCGACTTCGAGTACTTCGCCGGCGTTGCAATAGCCTAACGGCAGGGGTTCATCCAGCCGCTCGAACACCGCATCCAGCGTAGGCATCAGGCCGTCGGTTTTGATCTTGTCCAAAACCTGTTTTACTTTGTCCGGTTGGGCGCGTGCCTTGGATAGCAGGGAGGCTTTGCCGAATTCGACCAGCATACGCTCGGTGCCAGCGGAGATCAGCGATCGGCGGGTTTTTATGAGCAGATGGCCGGGCCGCACGACCGGGGCCGGTACTTCCACCAGAGAGGTTTCGCCGCTTTTGAGATTCTGTAGTACTTGTTTCATAATCAGATGCCTTCTATGCCTTTCCGAATCGTTTTGGTGCAGAGGAGAAGGTTTTGTTTTCGTCGGATATATTGCTTCTACACTTTGATCTGTATCTCAATAATCCTTAAAAGCCGGGTTCTTCGGACGCTGATTTTGTTCCACCCGGATTTTTCAATCTGCCGTCGAGGAACCGTCGTGATATTGAGCCAAGTCCCGCCGAGATTGTATTTGATCAGCAATTATGGGACTTCAACTCCACTATGATACGATCAGCCGGGCAAGTTGCAATTCGAGTAAAATCCGGTCGATCGTCAAGATTAGCGATGTCATTTCATGAAAGGGCTTATAATCGAACGTGAAGTTAGATGATTGCTTTGGCGGGATTCGAAAGAAGTCTGATAACAGAATTTCTGGAAGTTCTGGCATATTTTTCGGTTGACCTGGTTTGAGGGCGAGGTGTTTCGGTTTATGGCCAGCCTGACCTGGAAAACAGCGGTGGTGATTATGCCGCCTAAAGAGTGTTGGGAGCCGATTCAGGCTATTCGCCATGAGTACGATCGACAGGTTCGCCGTTGGATGCCCCATATTAATCTGCTTTACCCCTTTTATCCGGCTGAGCATTTTTCACAGGTTGAGCCTAAATTACTTATGGTCTGTGGGGATTATCAGCCGTTTGAGCTGACGCTGTCCCGTTTTCGTTATTTTGAGCATGGTTCCAAGAATCATACCATGTGGCTGGAGCCGGAGCCTGGGGATGTCGTTGTCCGTTTGCAGGAGAAATTACAAAATAAGATTCCCGAGTGCGAGCACGTTTCCCGGCACAAAGGTGGTTTTACCCCTCATTTGAGCGTAGGGCAAGTTCGCCGCCGTGAAGAGTTAGAAGAACTTTTAGCAGATTTACAGGTGAACTGGGTGCCGCTGAAGTTTTTGATTGAAACAGTTCACTTGATTCGTCGTTACAATTCACCGGGTGATATATTCCGAGTAGAGCAAAGCATTCCGTTTGGCGGCAGTTGATGGTTTTTTTGTAAAATTAACGGGGTGATTTCGCTTCATTTTATCAGTACATCTGTACACCCACTTGGTGAAGACGGCCTGTGCTGGAGTGGACGAGGGCAGCGCCCCGCTTATACGTGCGTAATTCAATAATTCCATTGCATAGATATAAACATCTCTTTGGCGGCTAAAAATCATGTATATACAGGATGCGTAGCCCGCTGAATCCAGCGGGATGTTCTTTTAGAATACTTTCAGGGCGGTTGGTGTATCCGGCCGTCACAATCCGCAAGACGTAAGTGCCTACCGACTCTTTCAAACATACGAAATCAGTCAGCCGGCAGGCCGATGCCAGCCTTGACACGAGGGAACCGACTCGCCAAGAGCTGGTTCAATCGTTGTGTTGCAGAACTGTATGCATGCATACAGTGGGGCGGATATACACGTTATTTTCTGATGATTTTACATACAAGCCGTAAACAGCTTGGCATGGAAGGAGTGCAACAGATGAGTGATGATCCTTGTGGTGAACGACTTGATGCGGTTTTCAGTCCGCGCAGTATTGCGGTTGTGGGAGCGTCTTCCCGGCCGGGGAGTGTGGGGAATGATATTTTTCGCAATTTGCTCTTTTCAGGTTTCAAGGGCACGGTTTATCCAATTAATCCTAAAAGCCCACATATTTTAGGGGTTCATGCCTATCCGAGCTTGAGTGAAGTGCCTGGCGATGTTGATTTGGCGGTGCTCATCGTGCCGGCCAAGGTGGTGCTCAAGGTTGTTGATGAAGCAATTAAAAAGAGCGTGAAAGGCTTGGTCGTTATATCTGCCGGTTTCAAGGAAATTGGCAAGCAGGGGGCCGAGTTAGAGGTAGAGTTACGGCATAAGGTTCAGGAGGCGGGTATACCCTTGGTAGGACCAAATTGCCTGGGGGTAATCAATACCGATCCGAAAGTGAGTATGAATGCGGCTTTCGGTCGGAAAATGCCCGTGGAGGGGAATCTGGCCTTTCTGTCGCAGAGTGGGGCGTTGTGTACCTCGGTTCTGGATTATGCCGAGGAGCGGCAGATGGGTTTTAGTAAATTTATCAGCTTTGGGAATAAGGCGGATGTGAACGAGATTGATCTGCTCAGTTACCTGGCCAATGACGAGAAGACCTCGGTTATCGCCATGTATATCGAGGATATTACCAATGGACGGCGATTTATCGAGACAGCCCGGGAAATCTTTTGGGAGACGCATAAGCCGATGCTGTGTTTGAAATCGGGGCGTTCACCGGAAGGGGCTAAGGCGGTGAGTAGTCATACCGGGTCGTTGGCGGGTTCCGATTCCGTGTATGACGCACTGTTGATTCAGAGTGGTGTTCAGCGAGTGGATACTATTGCCGAGTTGTTTGATTATGCGGCATTGTACACGAACCAGCCATTGCCCCAAGGTGATCGGGTGGCCATTATCACCAATGCCGGTGGACCGGGAATCATGGCGACGGATGCCGCGGTGCGTCACGGATTGAAACTGGCTGAGATCAGTGAAGAGACGAAGGATAAGCTGAAAGACGCGCTGCCGGATGCTGCCTCGTTGCGTAACCCGGTAGATGTGATCGGGGATGCCAGATCCGACCGTTACAAGGCGGCGGTTCGCACCGTGTTGCAGGACAAGAACGTGGATCAGGGGATCGTTATTCTAACCCCGCAGTCCACAACGGATATTGAGGAGACAGCCATGGTGGTGCCGGAGGCGATCGAGGGCATCGATAAACCGGTGGTGTGCTCGTTTATGGGGGCGAAAGACGTGGCTGTTGGAGTGGAAACATTACGCAAGGCGGGAGTTCCTAATTATTCGTTTCCCGAGGACGGGGTGAAGAGTTTGTCGGCAGCCAGCAAGCTGGTGGCCTTGCATGACATTCCCCGCCGGGAAATGCCGACGTTTAACAACGTGGACGTCGATCGGGCACAGGCTATTATTGCGGAGGCGTTGGGCAATAAGAGCGAGCGGTATTTGACGCAGGCGGAGTGTCGGCCATTATTTGAGTGTTATCACTTACCGTTACTGAAAAGTGGGGTAGCCTGTAATACCGAAGAGGCTAGTGAATTGGCTCGGAAGATGGAGCGGCCGGTAGTGATGAAAGTGATGTCGGCTGACGTGGTACATAAGTTTGATGCCGGCGGCGTAATCCTCAACGTCCAGGGGGCGGATCAGGCCCGGGAAACATACGAGCGAATAGTTGAGAATGTACACAAGGTAGTGCCCAATGCCAAGATTGACGGTATTTTAATTGAAGAGATGGCCAAAGATGGTGTGGAGGTCATTCTCGGGGCAAGTCGGGATGATCGTTTCGGGCCCTTAATGATGTTTGGTTTGGGTGGAACCATGGTTGAAGTGTTGAAAGATGTTTCTTTCCGCCTGGCTCCCATGTGGAAGATTTCGGCGGAGCGAATGGTTCGCCAGATACGTTCATTCAAGGTGTTGGATGGCTTTCGTGGCAAACCGCCGGCGGATGTTAATGGTATTGTGGAAACCTTACTGCGATTGTCCACCATGGTTTGCAATCACCCGGAAATTTCGGAGTTGGACATCAACCCATTGATCGTGCATGAGAAGGGAGAAGGATGTTCTGTTGCTGACAGCCGGGTGATGTTGCGGGGGGACGGATAAGTAGAGGGTATACATAATTACAGGTTTTGAAAAATTATTTGGTTTCAGGGGCTGTTTCGTGCAGCCCCTCTTTTATGGGGTGGTGATTTTCTTTGTGTGTGGATACAAGAAGCAATAGTCCATTCCGTAGGAGAGAGGATAACGGGTCCGATAAAGCGTCAGGGTCAAGAATTTTGGACTGGAAGGCTACTTGGGCGGCAAATTCTGGTAAGATGGGAAGGCAACGGAAGGGGGGATCCTGCTCCCCAATGTATTTTTAACGAGCTTATATTCAGGGTCTTATTCAATGCGAGAGCAGTTCAACAGGTATTGGTGCGTTTTCATAGTTCTCATTACCACGTGTTTCGGTGGTGTATTTGCCGAGTCAACAGTACGAGCGGACTATCCCCTGATCTATCCGGGAGCGGAATTGGAAGAGGTTCTTTCAACTTCCTGTTATTACGAAGGACCGTCGTGGGATCAGGCTACGGAGAAACTTTATTTTACCCGTATGACCTGTGGAGAGAGGATTCTTCGCCTGACGCCGCCTGCGACCATCTATTCATGGATGAGCGATACCAATGGTATTAATGGGACATTTTTGTCCAATAGTGGCCGGTTATTATGTGCCCGGGGGGGTAGCAAGAAAATCATCAGTTTGGGTATTGGCTCTGATGGACCAACGGATATACAGACCTTGGCCCATGATTCCAGCTGGGAAGCGCCGAATGATCTTTGCCAAGCGGAAAACGGCAACATTTATTTCACCACGCCGGATTTTGGCGGACTGACCAACAGCGGCGTTCACCTACTTCGGCCGAATGGCAGCGTGGAGCGGACTATTTCTGACATGCCCCTGCCGAACGGGGTGATTACCTCACTGGACGGACAGACTTTATACGTTTCAGACAGTCATAATCTGCATTGGAAAAGCTATCCCATTTTGTCGGACGGCACGGTAGGTAGCGGGAGCATATTTTTTAGTCCTTCCACCCCAAGCACACGTGAACCGGATGGAATGTCCATCGACGAGTTGGGCAACTTGTATTTTGCCGGTCGCGGGGGGATCTGGATCGTTTCACCGGCGGGCGAACAACTGGAGATGATACCTGTGCCGGTGTTTGCCTCGAACGTGACCTTCGGCGGCAATGACGGTCGGGAGTTGTACATTACCGGGCAGGATAAGCTGTATCGGCTGGACATGGAGGTGCGGGGCGGTAATTGGCAAGGGATGCCGGAGGATAATCAGCGCCCCGTGGTTGAGGCCGGCGACCTGCAGATTCTTACCCCTTTGAAAATGCACACCACTTTACAGGGTTCGGCCGGCGATGACGGTAAGCCTGCCGATCCGGGTACTGTAATCGTGGAGTGGAGTTTTGTCAGCGGTCCGGCGGCGGTTGAGATTGCCGAGCCAACTGATTTGCAGACGATGATCACATTTGCAGAGAACGGCAATTACGTGCTCCGTTTGACGGCGTGTGATGGTGAGCGTTACGCCTATGATGATGTGCTTGTTGAAATTCGTTGCCCCGGGGACCTTGATGGTGACACGGATGTTGATGGTGATGACATGGATGGCATACGTCCCTGCCTGACGGGGCCGAATGTGCCATACGATCCCGCTAATTTACCGGTCGATTGCAATGCGGGGGCGGATGGCGACGGTATTCTGCCTGTTGATTTTGATCAGGACGGCGACGTGGATTTATCCGATTTTGGCAGATTCCAACGTTGCCTCAGCGGCCTGGGTATTCCCGCCGATTTTACCTGTGCCGGTCTTTGAACAGGCCTGTGCGTAGGCTCTTGCCATAGTCTTTTTCATTTCAGATACTACCGCTGGTTTTCATTGTGGATTAATGCTGATAGTGTTAAGCTGACGCTTATTCATCAAGGTATCAATGTATTTTCGTACGGGTCTGGCAGAAACAGCGATTACCAATCGTACAGTTTCAGGAGAATCACGTTCCATGACGGTATTGATCGACGCGTCCATCTCGGCAGCCAATCCAAAGGGCCTATGGATCCATCTGCAGCGGATCTGGAGGCGCCGGGAGACCATCCGCTATCTTTACCAGAGTAATCTTAAGGCTGGCCACCGGGATAAACTGCTGGGCCACGTGTGGTGTTTGCTGGATCCGCTGCTTTTTATTGGCGTGTATTACCTGGTTTTCGGGGTGCTTTTTCAGCAGCGGGCCCAGGGCAAGCCGGGCAGTTTTCTGATTTACCTGGTGATTGGGGTATTGGCCTGGCGGTTTTTCGAAGGGACCATTAACCAATCCACGCTCAGTGTACGCGGCCATCGGGGTTTAATCCATGCCGTCAGCTTTCCCAAGGCGGTGGTGCCCATCAGTATCAGCCTGTCGCGGTTGTATGATTTTTTATGGGGGCTGGTGGCCTTCGGGCTGATTTTGTTGGTTGTGGGTACCACTTGGAGTCTGCAGCTTTTGTGGGTTCCTGTGCTTATTTTGGTGCAACTCTGTTTTGTATTGGGCGGGGCCTTTATTATCGCGTACTTGGGGGCATTTTACGCGGACACCAGTAACATCGTGTCGGCAGGAATGCGTTTTTGGTTTTATTGTTCTCCAATTTTTTATTATGCCACCACCCAGCCGGATGGAACCCCGGGTATGATCCCGGCGAAGTACACCCAATATGAACTGTATTACCGTTTGAACCCGATGGCTTCTCTGCTGGAATGTTATCGAAGCGTTATTGTTTACGGTATGGCCCCTGAATTGTGGCAATTGTTGTACGTGATTGTTTTGGCCGTGGTTATGCTGGTCGTCGGGTTTATTGTTTTCACCCGTGGGGAAGGAGAGTTTTCCAAATATGTCTGAGCCGGCCGACAACAACAGGCCGTTTGTTGCCGCGGACGATTTGTGGGTCAAGTTTCTGATCCGCTATCACCGGGCGGAGGTGACCATCCGGGAGACACTGGTGCGCTGGTTCGAGTATCGCCGGGAGCGTAAGGTTAACGGGCGGTTGCGCCAGGAATTCTGGGCTCTGCAAGGTGTAAGTCTGCGGGCCGGCCCGGGCGACGTGATCGGAGTTATAGGCAAGAATGGCTCGGGCAAGACAACTTTGTTAAAAGCCTTGGGTGGGATTTGTACTCCGGATCGTGGGCGGGTGGAGATCAACGGTACGGTAGGGTGTTTGCTCAGTTTCGGCGTGGGTTTCAATGCCC
>CAZMVS010000110.1:0-24283 GCA_964569525.1 uncultured Planctomycetales bacterium | reverse complement strand
AAGAGCGTTTAGGGTCCTCCTGCGGTTTTTCGGATAAATAATACTTTTTTAGCAAGTAAATTTCAGATATTAAGCTTTCGCATTAAACGCCCGCTTCCGCTAACAGCGGCGGTTTGCGCCTTCGGCGGCGTTTCTTAGGCGCCCCTGGAATCCTGACAACCGGTTTACGAGGTTCGGCCTTGGCCGCTATCTCCAAGGCTGTTTTTGCATCTTCCGCGAACAAATCAGCATTTACTTCTTTCCACAATCCTTCCGCCCTGTTGAATACACCACCGGAAATCATAATGTTCATGGTGGGGCTGACTCCCACGTCACGGATCAGGTCGATCAATTTCCGCACGCCCGGGACTCCGTTTGGTTGAGTCCCAAATATCAGGAAAATAGTCGGCTGAAGCTGTCCTACCAAGGACAGTGCTTCGTCATTGGGAACGCCACCACCCATGAAATATACTTCCCAGCCCTGTGCTTCAAACAGGTCGGCACACATCTGAGCCCCTAATTCCTCCGGTTCGTCATCGGCACAAGCAATCAAAATCCGTTTTCCATTCGGAGAATTAATCTCCAGATTTGCCTGCAATTGGTCTGCCAAGGCCCTGTTAATTCGCGTAGCCATATGTTCTGTTGCAATATTGATCTGATCCTCACGGTACATATTGGCTAATTGCTCCATGGCCGGCCACAGCATACTGTGATACAAATCGATACTGTCCGCTCCTGTGGTCATTGTCTCCTGTATTACTTTCCGGCATTCCTGCCTTTTGCCTTCCAACAAAGAATCCATAAACCGATTGAATAACCGTTGAGAAATCATCTTCATCTCCCATTTACAAAACAGACTGACGTACCTCGACCACTCGCCTTGGACAGCCTTCGCCCAATCCCTGGCGTTCCCATCCCGTGCATCCTGCTTTGGTAAGGGGATCCTTCCGCTTGGAAGTTCGATTCTCGCCGGTTGCTCCACACCGGCTACTACTTTTGGAATGTTCAGGACTTGGAAAGGTAAATATTAACAAAGCCCTGCAATTTACATATCCCAACATTTCAACCCAGCGAAAGTTAATTTGGGATAAATAGTAATGCTGGTAAAGCTACTATCGACGAGGAGAGGAAATTTCCTTGAGGCAAACCGCGTAATCTGCGCAGCGACGTGCAAAAATTGCCGATGTCTGATTGTCCGATAATAACGGGTTTGGCGCAAATCAAAAGGCCAATAGAAACGTGGTTTTTGGTATTAAATCGTCTGCGGATCCTTCTCGGCGTGGTATTTTTTAAAAATTTTTGCCCACTCCACTAATTTTTCCCATATTAACATTGCTCATTTGGCTGAAGCAGAACGGCTTGTCTTCATTTCGGGGTGCAGTTTTTGCGCGTTCCGTGGATTGGCTTCATCCGCTCTGAGGGGAGAAGTGCCTCAGAAGGCTACGAGTAAGTTTGAGCCTTTTACTATTGAGCCAACTTTGGGCCGCCTGGCCATTTGCAGATTTCGCGAAGAACTGTGGTCGCATAACAGCCGGCTTCCAAGTAGAAGGTTAATTGCAAGCAATCTCCTGCGTCGTCAGAACCGGATTCGACTCTGGTTTCTTGAGGCTGAAAACGGAGCGGACGGCGGCCGCCCTTGATCTTGTGCTTACCACTTTCCCGCCAATCGTCCAGGGTTAGCTGTTCTTCATCCAGGACTTCCTGCTCGATCCACCCCACCTGACCATCCGGCACGCGCATTTTGTAGCCGAACAAGGGACCGGTGGGGGATATTTCAAAAACATCGCAGCGAGGCTGCTCCCGTTCCACATTTTCAACCTTGAACACTGCCCCCTGTGGATGTCGCCAAGCCCAGTCACCGGACAGTAAGCTATCGATGTTCTCCAACCGGCGGGCCACCACCTGGTTAAACAATTGGGACTGGTAAGCGGAGAAGTAAAAACGCCGCAGCTTCTTGTCCACCGTCTTCAATGCTTTTTGCGCATCGCCGTCGTATTTATCCATGGCCCGGGCGACTTGTTTTTCATTATGAAAGGGATGAGGCCAGGCATCGGCCGCGGCGAGATAATCGCCCTGGTCGAACAGTTGCCGCGCCTGACGTACTTCGCCATAATCCGCCGGTCCCGGACGACCGAGTATGACCTCCACCGCCTCGCGATAGTCCTGACGCAAAAGGGCCCTGCCGACTTCCCACGTATCCCCCCGCAAGCCGAAACGCTGCTCGCCGAAATAATTGGGCACCCCCCGCCTGGTCAGAACATCTAAAACCGAACGGGCGTCATCAATGCGTTGAGTATCTACGTCGCGGAGTTTGATGGTAAAGCGATTGCCTTTCAGGTGGCCAAGTTTCAGCTTGTTGGTGTGCCGGGCAACATCGAGGATACGCACATTGGGGATAAAAACGGACTGCACCTGTTCGGGATCGACATGTTCCAGGCTTATGGTCTGAACGGTGACCGCATCGGCATCTTTCATGCCTGCGTAACCAAATTCCGCCGGCTTGCGTTTTAAGGCCCGGGCCAGTTCATATACCAGCCGCATGGTAGCCAGCTTTTGTTTTTCAACACGGAAATAAACATGGGTGCCGCTACCGGAAGGTTCATATAAAGGCACTTCCTCGACCTTGAAATCCTCCGGCCGACTCTTGATCGCTCCCCCTAATCCGGGGACCTCTGCGGTAAGATATGGCAATTCGTGAACATTCAACATAATATTTTGCGTCCTTACTCAGTTGTTACCTCTCCGCGGTTCAAGCGATCGAGAAAACTACATAGATGATACTGTGTTTCAATGGTCGGAATATGTGCTCCGATGGCCGCCGCCCGTCGGACCGGCTCGCCAAGAATGGCTTCCACTTCCATCTGTCTTTGATTGCGATAGTCAATTAGCATAGAAGGCTTATAGGCTCCCATGGTGGCGGTATTGTTGAACATTTTTTCCACCAACACGTCGGTATCAATGTTGCAGCCGTCCGCATTGCCAGCATCGGCTGTTTCGACCATTAGCTTGTGGGCCAATCTTCGCAAGCCTTCATCATTGAGGATTTCGCGAGTGGTTACGCTACCGGCAGTTATAGCCAGAGTGCTGAAAGGAATGTTCCACATCAGTTTGATCCAACGGGCCTGTTTCAGCGACGGTTCCACGTGTGTCTCGATACCGGCCTGGGCGAACAAGTCGGCCACCTCACGGGCCTGTTGCTGATCATCGTGAAAATGGCCCACGGTCACTCGGCCATAATCAAGATGACGGATCACACCGGGCTCGCCACGGTTGCTGCATATAAAGGCCAATCCGCCGAAGATTTGCTCCGGGCCGAACCATTCGGCAAACCGCTCTTCAAGCCCCAGGCCGTTGGTCATAATCAGGATTCGGGTATTCGGACCTACGCAGGGATGAATCAGTGCCTCGGCCTTATTGATGGAGGTCGCTTTCAGCGCGCAAAGAACCAAATCAACAGGCCCAATCTCCTTAGAATCGCCATAGGCTTGCACATTGTCCAGGTGAAAATCACCCTCCCAGCTTTTAATAGTCAGGCCATTTTGGCGAACTGCCTGCAGGTCCCGCCGCATCAGGAAATGGACGTCATGCCCCTGCCGTGCGAGGCGGGCACCGTAAAATCCGCCGACCGCTCCTGCTCCGATGACTGCGATTTTCATGCCCGATTCCTTTACTCGCTTTTTTCATGGACACGCCAAAACACCGAATGCTTTATCATAACGCCGACGTTTATGAGCATAAAGCTGTAGAGATGATCTACAAGGATGGATGTGGTAATTTAGAGAGCATTCGTTGACGATTCATCTGCCAACTTTTCAAAGCGAGTATTTCTTATGAGTCGCAAAGATCATCCGGACTGGTCACGTCGTGATTTGCTGTCTGCCGGTGGAGCGGCTGCCTTTGGGGGTTTGCTGGGCGGTTGCACACCGGGATATGGTAACAGCGGCGGTAAACAGGCTGATGAAGGAACCGGCATCTCTCGCCGGGCGAAACGGCAACCAAATGCCATGGACTCATCCATCGCCCATGAGAATCTGCAGGCTGACGTGGTGGTGGTCGGCGGTGGAATAGCCGGGGTATGTGCGGCATTGGCGGCGGCACGGAACGGAATAAGTGTCATTCTTGTTCAAGATCGACCTGTTTTGGGCGGCAATGCCTCCAGCGAAATTGGCCTGCACATCATGGGGGCGGATGACGGCGGGCTGCGAAACGATACCGATGCTCGAGAAAGCGGGATCATTGAGGAATTGCGTTTGGATGACGCGGTGCGTAATCCGCAGGAAGCGGTGTCCATGCACGACCTGTTGCTTTATGACAAGGTGCGCAGCGAACCGAATATTCACTTGTTATTGAACACTTCATGTTGCGGCGTACAGATGGGTACTGAGCGGCGGATTCGTGAGGTGTTGGCCACCTGTCCGCAGAGCGAAAAACATTTTAAAATTGAAGGAAAGGTATTTATCGACTGTAGCGGCGATGGCAGGTTGGGCATCGAAGCGGGCGTGAAGTATCGCGTCGGCCGAGAAGCCCGTTCGGAATTCAACGAACCAATGGCCCCGCCACAGGCTGACCACAAAGTACTGGGCAGCAGCATTCTCTTTACTGCCCGAAAACATGATCGGCCGATTCCTTTTGTAGCCCCTTCCTGGGTGCATAAATTCAAAGATTGCTCAGAACTGCCCCACCGCCGGCATCACCAATGGGGCTGGGGATACTGGTGGATTGAATGGGGTGGCGAGCTGGACACGATCAAGGATGACGCCCGGATACGCGAGGAGTTGCTGGCGGCGGCGCTGGGCGTCTGGGATCACATCAAAAACAGCGGGCGACATCCGGATAGCGAAAACTGGGCGTTGGACTGGTTGGGATTTCTGCCCGGCAAGCGGGAGAGTCGGCGGTTTGTTGGCGATTACGTGTTAACCCAGCATGACGTACAAGGCGGTAAAGTTTTCGAAGACGGGGTAGCCTACGGCGGTTGGCCGATCGATCTGCATCCGCCCAAGGGGATTTACAGTTCCAAGCCGCCCTGTGATCAAACCCGGGTGCCGCTTTATAACATCCCGTTTCGATGTTTGTATTCGAGAAACGTGAAGAACCTGCTGTTCGCCGGGCGGAATATCAGCGCGTCGCACGTGGCCTTCGGCAGCACGCGGGTGATGGGGACGGGCAGCGTGATGGGCCAGGCCGTGGGTACGGCGGCAGCAATGTGTGTGCGGAACAAGGTCCTGCCGCGGGAGTTCGGACGTTCCGGGGTGAGCGAACTACAGCAGCAACTGCTCAAGGACGGGTCCTATATTATTGGGGTGAGCAATTTTGATCCGCAGGACATGGCGTTGGGAGCCGAGGCAAGGGCGTCAAGCCAGACGCCGGAAGAACCGGCGGCCAACGTGGTGGACGGGATCGCCCGACGAGTGGGCAAGCATTCGCATGCGTGGATTTCCGATCCGCAGCAGAAAATGCCGCAATGGGTGGAAGTAAAATTCGATAAGCCTCAGCGAGTGCGGGAGGTGCACCTGACCTTTGATACGGCCTTGAGTCGGCCACTGACTTTGACCAAGGCGGATTACGTCAGCCGACGGATGGTCCACGGCCCCCAGCCGGAGACTGTTCGCGACTATAAGCTAGAATTGATCAGTGGTAAGTCGCGACGGACAGTGGCCGAGGTGCAGGGGAATTATCAGCAGAAAGTGGTCCACCGGTTTGAGCCGGACGAGGCAACGGGCATACGGGTGTTGGTACAAGGGACGCACGGCGATCCGTCAGCCCGGCTGTTTGAGATTCGGGCATACGAATGACGTACGGTAGGAGTAATAATAGGAAATGTGCCCTGCTACCGCCCTGGCTAGGTGCCGAACAGGAACAAGTAATGAGCAATACCCGATAATCGTCCACGATCACCACGATTTGGCTGGGCGATACCACGAATGGGGGCAATGACTGCAGAATTGATATGATTTTGCGGACGGAGAACCGGTCGGGATACAGTTTGGGGAAGCAGGAAAGACTGACGGATACCATGGAAATGTATATAATCCCTTGCGTCAGCGGCCGATACGGTTATGATAGGGAATACATGGAAATATTGCGGGGCGTAGCTCAGTTTGGATAGAGCGCTGCGTTCGGGACGCAGAGGTCGGAGGTTCAAATCCTCTCGCCCCGATTCAAAAAGCCAGTTTCAAGACTGGCTTTTTTGCTAAAGCAGGTGTGCAGGAGATCAGAAGAGCAGGAAAAGCCAGGAGTTCGTATGCAGGGGATTTATCTCGGAATATAATCGATTAACACCAGCCTACCAGTCGCATTTTCCAGTACATAATAATTTCCCGAACTCACCTTCAATGCAAAACGAAGTGCGTCATAGCGGATCTTAGTCAGGATAGCCTTCTCCCATCCAAATGGAGGGCTTTTTTTATGCACAGATGGGAATTAGAATTCAACTCTTGTAAAGTAGGTTCAATTGCTGAATTATGTCTGGTGGATCAATAAGACCAACCGATCAATTTGATAGCGAAATATTATCAAAACGATGCCTGCACACTACAAAACTGATATCGATAAATTTCTCGATGAGCCGGAAGACCTGATTCTTGGTTGCCTTACCCGAGAAGCAGCCCATGCCGGTTTTTATCAGCAAAAGCACTCGCAAACTGATGCCTGGCGGATTCAAATTGAGTGCCTTAAACAAGCCTTTCGTGTATTAAACAATACGACTGATCATCAATCCACGTATCATGTTCTGCTGGAATATCCCATTCCCCGACGGGGCAAACGAGTAGATGCTATCATTATTACTGGCAATATTATTTTTGTAGTCGAGTTCAAATGTGGTGCAACAAAATTTACCGCCGATGCGGTGGCCCAAGTTGAAGATTATGCCCTTGATCTCCGCGACTTCCACCTAAAAAGTCGGGGGCGAATCCTCGTTCCAGTTCTTGTCGCCATGGCCGCCTACAAAAGTTTTATCCCTTCAGAAGACCCCAACGACATGGTTAAGGCGACCTGGCGAAGTAATGCGCCAGACTTGGGAGATATATTAAGGAAAGCCATTGATCGTTACAGGGATAGAAAAGACATTCCCATCAATCCGCAGGAATGGGATCATAGTGACTATTTCCCGACGCCAACCATTATCGAGTCAGCCCAGGCCTTATATGCGAATCAGAATGTGAAAGAGATTTCACGCTGTCATGGTGGTGTGGAGAACCTCACAAAAACGAGCGAGGCTGTGATTCAGGCAATCGATTGGTCCAGGCGAAATCAGCAAAAGTTGATATGTTTTATTACTGGCGTTCCCGGTGCCGGCAAAACCTTAGCTGGCCTTAATATCGTTCATAACCATGATCTGCATGAAAGCGACCTTGGTGTATTTTTGTCTGGCAACGGGCCGCTAGTTAAAGTTCTCCAAGAAGCATTGGCCCAGGACCATGCCAAACGAAATGGTTCGCGACTGGCAGATGCACGACGACGAACGTCTACTTTTATTCAAAATGTACACAAATTCATTGATGGCTATTTCGCTGACCATGAGAAAGTCCCAATCGATAAAGTCATCATATTTGATGAGGCCCAGCGAGCCTGGGATGCTGACCGATCACAACAGAAATTCAATCGGCCTTATTCTGAACCCCAGATCATGCTCGAAATCATGAATCGGCACCCCGATTGGGCGTTGATCGTGGCTTTGATCGGTGGCGGGCAGGAAATTAACAGTGGGGAAGCAGGATTAGCGGAATGGGGCAGAGCCATTGCAAGCCATTTTCCGTACTGGCACGTATTAATTTCACCAGAACTTGCTGAAAAAGGGCATTATGACGGGGGATCTCTTTTTGATACCATTCCCCAAGGCATTGATGTTCAGCAAAACACGGCCCTGCACCTTGATGTCTCGCTGCGGTCATACAGGGCTGAGACGCTATCTGATTTTGTCTCTGCACTTTTGTCTGGTGAAATCCATAGATGCCAGCAACTTCTGAAGGAAATGCCTGACTATCCAGTTCTTATAACCCGAAATCTTGACCAAGCCCGCTCATGGTTAAAAGAGCATCAAAGAGGAAGCCGAAGGATTGGCCTGATCGCAAGCAGCGGTGCCCGTCGGTTAAAGGCATACGGCCTTGATGTAACGGCGGATTTGGCAGTTGAGAAGTGGCTTTTGAAACCTCCCGGTGACGTGCGATCGAGTTATTATTTGGAAACCCCTGCGACAGAGTTCGCCATCCAGGGGCTGGAATTAGACTGGACGGGTGTTTGCTGGGGTGGCGATCTTTATCCTGATCATGGTCAATGGATTCCTCGTCGATTTCTTGGTAATCGCTGGGTTACCGTCCGTAATGAACGCACACAAGACTTTATCGTTAATAAATACCGCGTACTCCTCACACGTGCTCGCGAAGGCATGATTATCTGGGTACCTGAAGGTGATCGCCAAGATCATTCACGACCACCAAAGATTTATGACGCCATTTACAATTATCTCCAAACGTGCGGCATTCCTGAATATGAAAACACATTATCGGCCTATGCTTAAACGTCGCCTCCTGTCGTTTATTTCATAATGCCATCAATCTACTCCTGATCCGATTCGTCCGATAAAGATAACTCCAGTCGGCATCTGTTTGAACCGAAAAAAGAAAACAAGCCCCCCCTGGCGAAGGTTTCGCCGGACACGATCTTTCTATGTTATCGGGCGTTTATCGGATCAATGAAAACCAACCCCCGGCATATACAGGTTCTCGACGGCTTCAGAGGCGTAGCGATCCTGGCGGTCTTTTTGTTTCACGCACTCGGGGTAAGCTTCGGGATTTACAAGCTGCCTTGGGACGGGATGGCCCGGGATTTTGACGTGCCGAAGTTGTTTCTCGCCCTGTTCCCTTCAGCCTACGGTTGGGCAGGAGTGGCCATCTTCTTCGTGGTCAGCGGATTCTGCATTCACCTAAGCCATATGCGATCCAGCCAATCTGACTGGGGATCATTTTTCGCCCGACGGTTTTTCCGCATTTATCCCCCCTACTTGCTCGCCATCGTCCTGTTTTTTTTCTGTTGGCCTTGGGGATTCTTTTCGATTGATTCGGCGTCACGATTAAGACAGCTTATCGCACACCTATTTTCAATCCACAACCTGAACAAGCAAACCTTTGCCGGCATCAATCCGTCATTCTGGACCATTGCCGTCGAAGTCCAGCTCTACCTGATTTATCCACTTTTGCTTTTGCTTACTCATCGAGTCGGCTGGAAAACAGCGATGATCATTACCGCAGCAATCGAAGTCGGTATCCGTACCTCGAATGCCGTTTACGGAACCATCACCGCTGAAAACCTTCCGCATTGGTTTATTTACTCGCCCTTCGGCTTCTGGCTGAGTTGGTCGCTTGGGGCGTATTTGGCTGATGCTTACCTGGAAAATAAAGATATTCCTTTTCGGCGTTGGCCTGTAATGCCTTTCCTTTTGGCGGCCTTTGCAGTAGCATTCTTCCGCCCCACCGCTTACTTTAGTTTTCCTCTTTTTGCGGTTTTCACTGCTGTGATTATCTCACGTTTTTTGTCCGGCACTTGGTCGATACCACGGCGGGGCATCGCCGCCGATATATGGAATCACCTTTCCGCTCTCGGCCTGGTCAGTTACAGTTTCTATCTATTGCATCAGCCTTGCCTCAGCCTGGTCCGTAGGAGTTTCCATAAATTCTTTCCCGATTTTGATGTACACCCGCTTATTGCTTTGGCAACTTGCTTGGCACTTTACCTGCCGATCTTAGGGTTGGCCTGCTGTTGCTATCGTTGGCTTGAAAAGCCCTCCGTAAAACTGGGCAAAAAGCTGATAAACAAAAGAAGACAGTCAATTATTCGGATTCAGCCAACTCTTGATTCATCTTTCACCTCGCCTATGGAGCGAGCAGGTAATACACATAACATGAGCTGAACAAGATGATACAAAAGAAACTAATTTTTCCATTCCAGAAGCACGATCCTTGCTTTATTAAGTCCATTTTGGATTAAAGATTTTCACTTCCCTTCAGCATTCCCATCCCAACACACAAAATTCATTACGTGGCATATACAACCATTCTAGCTCATGCTATTATGTATTACATCGTAAACGTGCTTGGCTGCAAAGTTCACATCAGAAAGTCAATAATCAGGAGGATTTTCGATGCGCGACGGAAAATCAGGAAACACCGGGCAACATCTCAATCCCAAAGCTAACAACGATGGAAACCAAAATACCGGCATTAGTCGTCGTGGATTTCTCGGCAGCATGGGGGGAGCAGCAGCCCTGCACTCCCTGCCCTTTGCCGCCCTTGGACAGCAACCAACCATCCATTCTTATCCCCGGGGTCACTGCCAGGCAATATCCGGCCCGGCCCATCCGACCGGTCTTCCCTTGCGTGTAAAACCCGCCTTGGTTTACCGAGTACCCGAACCAGCGGATAAAACCTCTTGGCGGATGTATGGGGATATTAAAACCGACCAGGCCGCCAATAAGGAAAAGCAGCGTCTGCAGCAGGAAATTCAACAGCTTCAGGCTCAAAGTGATTTTCCTATGGAATTCATGTCCTTTGACATGGTGAAAACACCGCAAGGGCTGAAGAAGCTGGTGGCCACTGATTGTGACGTCATCTTAATGTTCGCCGCCGGCGGCTTGCCCAAATGGTTCCGCGACGTTGAATATAAAGCGCCTATTCTCATGTTCGTGCGACATAAATCCGGACCGTTTTATCTCTGGTACGAATGCGCCCATTGGCTGTTCCTGCGGCAAAAAGGCGACACCATAATGCCCGGCTACGACACGAACGACGTGGTAGTTGACGATTATAACGAAGTGCTATGGCGGCTACGGGCTTTTTCCGGGCTGAAAAATGCCAAGGGCACAACCATGCTGGCCATCGGCGGACTGGACGCCTACAGCGATCTCGCCGATGAGTTCGGTCCGAAAATGGCCAAGGACGTCTGGGGCTACGATATCAAGAATGTTTCCAACGAGGAGTTCATGCGACGACTCAATCAAGCCCGCAATGACGCTTCCAAGATCCAAACCGCAGAGCGGCAAGCGGATGAACTATTGGCCATGCGCAACGTCTCCTCCGTCATTGATCGCAAATACGTAGTGGAAACCTACCTGATTCTGAACATTTGCAAGCAGCTTATCAAGGAGACCGGGGCCGGTTACCGGGCCAACTTCGGTTTTGCCCGCTGCATGGACACCCATATCAAAATGCTTGGTATTGCCCCTTGCCTGGTACTAGGATTGGCCAACGATGAAGGTTATACCGCCTATTGCCATACAGACTTATCGCATACCCTGCCCGGCGTATTATTACGCTGGATCGCCAATCGACCGGCATTCCTTTGCAATTCGCATTATCCGCATAACGGCATTATGACCGTAGCACACTGTGCGGCCCCACGAAAATTGAACGGCAAGGATTACGAGCCGACTACGATCACCACGCATTACGAATCCGATTGGCCGACCGCCGACCGGGTGGACTACCGAGTCGGACAGACGGTAACCGCCATTATCTCCAACCTGCACTGCAACAAGTGGTTCGGTTTCCGGGCCAGGATCAAGGAAATTCCCTGCTTCCCCGCCTGCAGAACACAAATGGAGCTGGAAATCGACGGCGATTGGCGCGGCCTGCTGGCGGAGATGGAAGGCTTCCATACCCAGATCGTGTACGGCGACTATCTGCGTGAGGTAGGTTATGCCTTAAAGAAATTGGGCGGGCAGATCGAATGGCATTGCTATAGCGAAACCGTCTGATCGAACGCTAATTACGATGACTCCAAACCGCCCCATCCTTGATTCAAACAGGGATGGGGTTTTCTTATTACCCAACAATACTTGCTAAGTTTTCGTCTTCAACTTTCCTCGATCATATAAAACATAGTCCGAAAATGATCGGTAATACCATTTCTTGTTCAATATGGTTAATTTTATAGACTCCCCGCCAACATGAACCGCCCGCGTCGAGTATTAAGTGTCAATTTGAATATGACGATATTTTAAAAGCAAATTCGGGGAGATCTCCGATCTCATTTTGAAGCTATCTTTTGGAGATGGTAAACGCTTCATTTTCGGACGATGTGACTCCAAAACCATGCCCCATACGCTCGTTTAAGCACAACCTGCTCTCGAAATTCCTTAGCAGGACCAATTTTGCTTGACAAATTAGGCGTATGGATCGCTGAAATCGCCCATGTTGTCTATAGATCTCCCGATAAACAGGTATTTAGGAGGTCTTGGCTCATCCTTGTGCTTTTATTCGCGAAAGAAAGGAACTTCGGAGGTGACCGTCTTAAATCGAATAAATGCCCACCTTCGATAAGCAATATTATGCTGAACCGATCATAGAAGGCTGCGGCATATATCTTGTGGAAAGGAAGTTTCGGCCGCAATGGATCAAGCAAGCGGCGACATCTTAAAACCTTGGCCACTTCATTTTGAGCCAGAGTTGGAAGCCGATTTCCAACGTTATTACTTCCGCGTTTCGCGGAAGCATATGCGTGTTGCGCTAATCGTGGGCCTTTTTCTGTATTCCAGCTTCGGTATTCTGGATGCCTACATTGGCGGCGAAATGAAGTACCAGTTGTGGTTTTTCCGTTTCGGCATCGCATCCCCGGTAATTGCGTTGGCGATCGTATCAACCTTCTGGCAAGGTTTCGAAAGATGGCACCAGCATATTCTTGCCATAACTGTGGGGGTTGGTGGTTTGGCCATTGTGGGCATGACCGTGGTGGCGCCCTATCCTGCCAACATGACTTACTATGCCGGCTTGATGCTGGTTATTCAGTTTGGATACGTATTCAGCAAACTTAGATTCATATGGGCCACCATTGCCACAACCGTATACGTACTTGCTTATGGAATTGTCTCGTTATTTTTTTCCAGTACAGATTTTCCCATTCTGGTCAATAATAGTTTCTTTTTTATAGGTTCTTTCGTTATAAACGCCTTCGCCAGTTACTTTTTCGAATTTTATAACCGTCGCGATTATTTGTATCAATGCATGCTGAAGGAGGAAGAAAAGAAAAAGGACTCAATGAATAAACTCTTAGTCCGGGAGGTAACCCAGCGAAAATTAAGCGAACAGGAATTAGCCCGACATCGAGACAGCTTGGAAGAAATTGTTTCTGAACGCACTGCCGCCCTACGCAAATCCAACAAGAAGCTGAAAGAGGAAATACGTCAACGCCAAAAAACAGAGGATCAGCTCAAGGAAGCCAAAATTGTTGCGGAAACCGCCAATCGCCACAAAAGCGAATTCCTAGCCAACATGAGCCATGAGATCCGCACACCCATGAACGGCATCATTGGCATGACCGAACTTGCCTTAACCACGGACTTGACTCAATCACAACGCGAACAGCTCACTACCACCCTGCAATGCGCCGAGTCATTATTATCCCTTCTTAACGACATATTGGATTTCTCCAAAGTGGAAGCGGGCAAAATGACGCTGGATGTGATGGACTTTGACTTAGTCGATACGGTGGAAAAAATCGCTGATATGTTGGCCCAAAACGCTAACAAAAAAGGGCTGGAGCTGATCTGCCATGTACATCCTGATGTCCCTAACATTATTCAGGGCGACCCCGGGCGCCTTCGACAAGTGCTGACCAACCTGGTCGGTAATGCAATCAAGTTCACCGAACAAGGCGAGGTCTTCCTGTCCGTTGTCAAAGAAACGCAAGATGATTCCCACACAAAGATTCTTTTTACCGTTCAAGACACCGGAATCGGTATCCCCAAGCATCAGTTGCGGAGCATTTTTGAGAGTTTCACGCAAGCCGATGGCGCCTCCACACGCAAATATGGCGGAACGGGATTGGGCTTGGCAATTTCTAAGCAACTAGTCGATTTGATGGGCGGCGAACTTTGGGTCGAAAGCGAAGAAGGCAAAGGCAGTACGTTCGGATTTACCTTGGCTTGCGATACAACAAACGAAGGCACGGCTACGAAGCACAATAATCAACAACAAGAACTCGATGCAAATGTCCTGTGTGACAAACGCGTGCTTATTGTTGATGATAACACCACAAATAGAAATATCTTAAAACAGACCTTAAGCAGATGGGAATGCATAAATGAATCTGCGTGTAATGGCCCCGAAGCGTTAACGTGCTTACAAAATGCAGACACTCATGGTCAACCATTTGACTTAGTCATACTTGACGTGCATATGCCTGAGATGAACGGCTTTCAGGTGGAGCGCGCAATCTTGAAATCCCCCTTGCACAGCGTGCCTGAAATTGTATTCCTTAGTTCAGTCAACCAGTTTCAAGACAATAAATTAGATTCCGAATCCGCCTCTCGCCATACCTACCTGACCAAACCGGTAAAACAATCCGTCCTCGAGGAAACTCTAATAACTGTCCTGAATAACCAAGATTTGCAAGAGGATCCTCAAACGCATCATGAAACGCTTAATTCAGACGGATCAGCCTCTAATGCGCGTATTTTGCTGGTCGAGGATAATCCAGTCAATCAACAAGTAGCTCAAGGCATCCTCGCCAAATTGAATCATGACGTCACTACCGCAGATAACGGGCGAAAGGCCTTGGAAGCACTTGAACAATCCTCCTACAACCTTGTCTTAATGGATGTTCAAATGTTGGAAATGGATGGGATGGAAGCAACCCAACGCATCCGGGCAGACCACCGATGGCAAAACCTGCCGATTATCGCCATGACCGCCCACGCCTTGGCCGAGGACCGCGAACAATGCTTCCAAGCCGGCATGAACGACTACATCTGCAAACCGATCAATATCAAGGAACTGGAAGATAAAATTAACAAGTGGGGACCACGATCAGAAACACCCTCAACCACAACCCTACAGCCATCCTCCAGGTTATGCCAGATACTCGCTTCTCAGAACCAGGAGCACTTGGACGTCGATAAGGCGCTGCAAATGCTTGGTGGAAACCAGGAATTATACGAGGAAGCCCTGAATGCTTTTTTAACGTCCCTATCAAAAACCATGGAACAGTTTAAGGCAGCCCTAAACACCCAGGACGCGCAACAGTTGCGGGCAATCGCCCACAGCCTAAAAGGCGGTTCCTCTACTGTCGGCGCGGAAAAAGTAAGATCACTGGCAGCCCATTTTGAACAATTAGGACGAGAAGGGGAAATCGAAACAATCACCGCCGAGTTCTGTAACCTCGAATCTGAAATCGGTCTCTTACAGGACTTGGTACAATCCGTCGATCATCACGGAGAACAGAAAAATGATTCAAAAACATCGAATCCTTGTGACTACTGACGATCCCAGCAGCCACTTGATCCTCAAACGGTCACTTGAAAATGCCGGGTATGAAGTACACACCGTCAAGGACGGTCATAGTGTCCTCGATGCCGCCAGGCACTGCCAGCCTGATCTCATTCTCTTGGACGCAACAATGGATAATGAGAACGGATTCGAAGCGTGCCGTACACTGCAGACTCAAAAGGTAATAGCTAACATCCCTATTGTCTTTGGAATCGCTGCGTCCGAAACAGAACAAATACTAAAAGTGTTTTCCGCAGGGGGCTGTGATTATATCACGAAACCTTTCATCGTGCCGGAATTGCTGTCTCGCCTGAAAGCACACGTCGATCTTTCTCATGCGAAAAAGGCACTGCACACTAACAAGGAACAACTCGAAAAACTACAACGCGAGGTGGAGAACCTGCGTCGCCTTGATCCACTGACCAACCTGCTGAATCGTTGCTCATGGGACGATATCGCGGAACAGGAACACGAGCGATACCAGCGACATGGCCATCCTTACACCGTAATGATGGTCGATATTGACCAATTCAAAGCCTACAACGCTACATACGGACACCAGGCAGGTGATGAGTGCCTTCGTCAGGTTGCGGAAGGCATCGCTTCAACTTGTCGAACTGTTGACTTTGTAGGCCGGTACGGCGGCGAGGAATTCGTCGTGCTGGCGCCGGAAACCGATGCTGAAAAAGCCTCAAAGTTCGCAGACCGAATTCGTCGCACTATCTGGGGACTTGCTATTTCCCATGCTCCCAACGTCGATACCGCCCGCATAACAACCAGCATAGGCATCGCAGTCGCGGACCCTGAGGAATCTTGGGAACACGTCCTTAAAAGAGCAGACGAGGCCCTCCATATTGCCAAAAGGGCCGGCAGAAACATGGTCTATACCCTTCATGCCGATGCAAAACCACGTGCCAAGGATATTACCCCGGCCTCCGAAACTACACCCGGAACAGACTCTTCCACCAACGATAGTCGTATCGATATCTTAGTCGTGGACGATGAGCCAACGAACCGCATTGTATGTCGCGGCTGCCTGGAAGGCGCAGGCTATCGTGTGCGCGAAGCGGAAAACGGACACGACGCCCTGGACAAAATCAAAGAGAAACATCCGGACGTTATCATCATGGATGTTATGATGCCCGGTATGGACGGCCTGGAATGCACACGTATCATACGAAGCAATTCGGAAACGCAGGACATCCCGGTCATCGTTGTCAGCGCCTTAGCCAGAACCCAGGATATCATGGCCGGTCTCGAAGCCGGGGCCGATGAATATCTCGCTAAGCCTTTCCGCTCCTCTGAACTTGTCCTACGCGTTCAGTCCATGGCCAGACTACACCGAGAACGAATGGACCTGCTGCTCAGCTATGAGCATCGTGGAAAACAAATGAAAATACTCACCCGCCTTGTTGAGTTTTGCCGTGGGGTAAGTAACAGTAAGAACATAAATGAAATCCTGGACCACACCGTCAGTGCGGTAGCGGACGTAACCGATTGCCAACGTGTTTCTATCATGCTTCCCGACGATGATAAACAATTCCTGAAGATTGCCAGTTCACTTGGCGTGGATAAGGAATTAACCCACTCGGTCAAAGTCCCTGTTGGCGCGCCTATCTCTGGGCAGGTTTTTGCCAACGCGCAAGCCATCGTGGTTAATAAGGAAGAAGAAGCTTATCCTCGCTTTGACGACTATGACGCTCAATTCTTTGCCAGCATTCCGCTTGTGTCCACGCCGCTGGACGCTTCCGGACGCACCGTCGGAGTATTAAACACAACCGAAAAAAAGAACGGCGCCCCCTTTGAAACACGAGATTTGGAATATATTGAACTGATTAGCAAAGTGGCCGGCACAGCCATCCATGATCTCGACATGCAGGAAGCCCGTAACCAGGCCTCTGATTCCATCATGGTTGGTCTGGCCAAGTTAGCCGAGTACCGCGACAATGACACCGGCCGACATCTTGACCGGGTCACTCAATTCTGTTCAATGCTGGCAGAAACACTCCGCGAAAGACCCGAATTCGAAGATGAAATTGATGACAACTTCCTCTCCCAAATCGAACGCTCCGCACCGTTACATGATATCGGAAAAGTGGCGGTCCCCGATGAAATCCTACTGTTCCCGGGCAAACTCAACAACGAACAACGAGCGGTCATGCAAATTCACACGATTGCCGGTGCAAACACGATTCAATCTCTTATGGAAAAGGCCCCAGGCGTTGACTTCCTGAGAATGGCTATGCAGATTGCCCGCAGCCATCACGAACGCTTTGATGGCAACGGCTACCCCGAAGGCCTGAGGGGCAAGGATATCCCCCTTAGCGCCAGAATCACCGCTGTTGCGGATGTTTACGATGCTTTAACCACTCGGCGAGTCTATAAAGAAGCATTCAGCCACCAGAAAGCTACCACCATCATTCTCGAAGGTTCAGGCAGCCAATTCGATCCAGAAATCGTTGAAGCGTTCATGCAACGCGAACAAGACTTCGCAGCATTGGCGGAGAAACTAGCGGACAATCATCCGGAACCCAACAATATATCAAAAGAAGTTGCTCTAACTACGAATTAAACAATGAATTAATAAACCGCGTTGAAATTATTGCAAACCCCATGCCATTAATTTCAATCACCTCTCCACCCGACTGCGACCACAGACACTTAGTAGCCGAAGGCCCCCTCTATCTGCTGTGCACGACGCTTATCTTCCTCCAGCTCTTGCTTAGGACGGAATTTTGTTTTATCAGCAAATTGGCTGCTCACCACCTTATGAAGCTCAATAAAAACAACCCTTTGATTCTCCTCCACGTAACTTTTCTTCTCCACTATCTGGCTGTTCGGAATCCTCTTAGCTGTATCTAACAATTCCTCAGGCGTCCGGAATATCAAATTCCATTCCATAAAGGCTTCCATATAGCCCGTCCCAATCTTATCGGGCAGATAATTCGTCAGCAGAGTAATCCCACCGGGATTGGTAAAATTGAACATCAACGATGTCAACCGGGTTGCAAGCCGCTGAGACAAATAGTCGTAAAGCCCGGCAGCATAAACAAAGTCAAATGTCCCAAGATTTTTATGCTTGCCCATAAGTAGTTCGCCGATTGAGCCTTGGACTATCTTGACACCCTGTTTACCAAAACGTTTATCTACGTGGGCTAGACTTTCTTTATCTTGGTCAAATGCCACATATTCTGAAATTTTCCCCTTCCGCATGGCCTCGGACATCTCCGCTTCACGCAAATGCCCGCAAGCAATGGAAAAAATGCGCATGTCTCCCTTTTCGCCAGCCAGCTTATCGATAATCTTGGCAATAATGCCCGCCCTGGCCTTAACCGCCCGCGAAGAAGGCGTATTGACCGTATAATCGTAAATGCTCTTTCCAAGATTAGTGCTTTGCGGTTTTTGATAACCGTAAATATAATCCAAAAGGGAAGCATCTCCCGCGTAACCACGCGGCTTACGAGCACTGTGAGACGTAAAAGGATCTTGCCAAACTAATTCGGACAGCTTGTGCTTAGGAACAACGGTTTCACAGAAGGTCTTCCAATTATCCTCAGACATCTCCCGACGTATTCTGCAAAGACCTTGCAAAAGATCTTCCATCTTTTTTTGGATTTCCTTGCTATCGCGATGCGGAAATCGCTCGTAGATCTGGTCCAGAAAGCGACGCCCCTTGTTAATCATTGCGTTAGACGTGTCCCTATTCATCTCTCTTCTCCTGAATCTTCACGAGCACACCATACCATTCCCGTTTCTGTACAAAACAACAGAAGATGACTGCTTTCACGTCACAACATTTTGTTGTATCCAAATTGTTTTTCCCCGGTCCTCCGTGCTCTAAGTACCTAAGAAGCTACAATACAACGATGGCGTTAATTATTCAACATAATTTTTAGTAGTAATTACCCTAAAATTTGAACCTTCCGGAACCGGAACAATTTCTTATCTGCTAAATAACCTATATTCATTTCCCCAAAACCATTAAACCCCCTACAATCAAAGCGTACACAAAGACAAATGACACCCTACATAAGCAAAAACCCCTATATTTCTATGACTAATCCACTAAAAACAAATATTCATAATGGATTAAAGGAATATTGATGGCATTGGAAAATTAGGAAACAGGGGACAAATGAAATAGATTAAGCGCGAAGTTTAGACGATGTGCGAAACGTTGTGATTTTATCGGACCGGCTATTCTTGCCTATTTCATCCGTTCCGAAATACACGCCTTTTAATATTTTACCAACGGAATCCAAATCCAACAGAAATGCTATGCTGCGTCTGGGCCATTTCACTAAAACCGTAGTCAAAACCGAAAGGAATACGACTATATCCCTTGCCACTTAGAGATTCACGGAATGCAATAATATAGCCAGCCCCAACCCACCACTTCTCCGTCTCATAACGCAATCCGACCGTAGCATGATGTTGAGCAAGAATCGAACACATAGGAAGGAAACTCTCACTTGGTATCGCACCCGTGGCATAATGATAACCCATACCAAGTATCCAATTCTCGTCCAGCTTATATTCCCCACCCAGGATAAATACCCACTGATCACGGTAACCAAGCGGAAGGGGGTAACGTATATCCACCAAGCTATCAATACCAACAATAGTTGAATGAAAAGTGCTGTTCCTGTAATTAATCCAACGGGCTTCGCCAACCAATTTCAGTCGATCGGTCACGTCCCAAGCAACACCGGCGGTAATCTTTTGCGGCAATTGAACATCTCTGATACGCGCACTTCCAAGGTTAATGGGCAACAATCCTAGCAAGGATACCTTGGCGTCGCCACCGGACAAATCACCAAACCAACTCGGCGAACGATAGGCCAAGCCAAAGGCAAGATCCTCACGTGCCTGATAGTGCAAACCAACCTGGAAACCGCCACCGTAGGCATATCCCCTTTCGAAATCCACGTCCGCCGGACCGAGAACGACGCTGAATTCGGATGTCGCCATCTCGACCCTCGCCCCAACACCTAAAGAAAGTTCATCCGTGAGTTTGTAGGCGACGCTCGCCAACGCGCTTACGTTCTTCATGTCCGAGCCTATACGCCGCTTCATGTGCGGAATCATCAGATGCCTGCTCTTGAAGCTCGTCCCCAACCCTGCCTTGGAATGAACCGCCAAGCCAAAGGTCAAACGTTCATCGTACGGCATAGCCAAGCCGAAATTGTGTAAATGGATTAACTTGCGCTGCGAATCTTCCGCATCAAAAACGGTATAAAACGGCTCATCTACGTATGCCAATTGACTAGCCAGATCAAATGAGGTTAACCCCCGAGGCGCAAGCGAAAGAGTTGCAGGATTATCTATTTGCGAAAGGGCCGAATCCCCCACCGCCACGTCCGCCCCACCACGCATTCTGGACTGGGTACTGACCCCGATAGGTTCGAGTGCATCCGTCGCCTGCAGACGTTCAACCGCCAACAGTGGCATAACAAGTAAAACGCATATTGTTTTACTTCTAATTAAGCCCGTTTGACAACAGAATTCTATAAACTGGGAAAGTAATCCAAACTCAAAAAGTTTTCTCTTCATTATCTTCGTCACCCTGTCGTCTTTTGTTGTCAAACGACACCAATGGCAGCAATTGACCAAGTGGCTGGAATACATATAGAAACGATGTCTATCGAATCAGCCTCAAAATCTGTTCCCCCCTTGAACATTGCATGTGACCGAAGATGACGGACTACAGTAAGCCGATCTGCCCTTATACAAGTCCTGTTACCAAATGCACACTACAAGTATGAGCGATCCAATAAATTTCGCCCCTCGTTCCAGAATCTTGCAATTCACAGCGATCCGAAATCCATTCCCAGAGATTGGTCAATACATAGATACATCTTCCTTATCGGCTGTTCAATAAAATACTTGAGGTTAACTGAGATGTAATGGGCTTATCGGACCATGCTGGCGCAAACCCACCCTTCACAACACTATTGCCCGTATCGTGCGCCTATAATCCTGACTGTTTGAAATATCGATTCCCTAGCGATTGGCAATCTGCAACTTGACCGGCCCAAGCAGCCCCGACTCCATCAAGGGGGTATCCTTTTTGAATTTCTTGACATTGGTCACGGTATAACGCTGCTCCGGTGGCAATTGCGCATCACCGATCAGGCGATTCGGCCAAAGATTAACCACGGTGATCTCCAAATGATTATCCGTCGGCTGAACAACATCGGTAATCTCTACGTGCCACGGTGCCGTCCAGACTACCCCAAGATCTTTACCATTCAGACGAACCTCGGCCACGTTTTCAACCCGCCCCAAATTCAAGTACAATCTTTGCTTTGAATCATGCAAAGACTCGGGCAAACTAAACGTCTTTTTGTATACCGCATCCCCGGAGTAATACTTAATTCCCTCCTCCGGCCGCTTCGTCCAATCTTCTAGTTCCTCAAACACCACCGATTCAGGACCGCCCCATCCAGGATCGAAACTCACTGTCCACGGCCCGAACAATTCCTCGGCATCCGTATAAATGGGAATATTTCTCCGCTGCACGTTCGGCTCGCCCGCCGACTTGCGAAAAATAACAAACCACGACTGCCGCGGGGCAAACTCCAGCGGAACATGCGTGCGGCCGTTGCCCTGCTTAAAATTGAACGCGTCCCATCGCTCCCCCGTCACCGCGTTCCATATCTCCGGCTGTTTACCAGCAACACGAAACACGCAATCCGCTTTCACCACACGACTCTCTTGGTTGGAAATGAAATATATATCCGCTTTCTCGCTCGTGCGGTGAATATACTTCAATTGCGCATCCGAAGGCTCCCTCGTATAAATGAAATCCGGCAAAACGCCATCGTCGGCGAAAACCTCGGCAAGTGCTTTACCCCAGATAATACGTCCTTTACCAACCTTCCTTAATCCGCTCTCCTTGCTAACATCTCCCCACAGCTCATTTGCCAATGCTTGCACCTCACGATCACACTGCGGGTAATCACTCAATCCCGGCGATCGTACAGGCTTCGGACCAATAACTGTTGCCCCCGCCTCGGCAAGTTCCTTGATTTTTCGCAGAACCTTCGGCGAAACCGCCAGCCGATCCGGCAACACCAGCATGCGATAACTCATACCATCGGGTAAAACCAAATGGCCATCTTTGACACTCAAACGGTTCATTAACACGTCTGTATTGGCCATATCAAAATCAAAACCCTCAGGCACCACCGGTTTAACATACTCCTTGGCAGGCACGTAATTAGGCACATCCTCCCCGTAATAATAAAGTAGATCTGCGGCGAACATACCTTTCTTTAACAAGTACTGGCAGCGCGACAAGTACGTCAGCCACGCATCAATCTGATTCCACCAGGTCACATTCCGATCAAAGTGCGTTCCTGCAAATTCCCATTGATAACCGGGCTTGATATCCAGCCGCGGCTGATGAACGTAAAAACATAACACATTGCGAGTTAGTCCGGCACAGAATGCGTTATCCCCGATATCTTTGAGATCGTAAAAATCTTCTTCCCAGTTAGGCCCCATGGACGTGAACGCTTCTGCCTGACAAACTGGCCTGCCGTAAATATGGGCCGCACATGCTGCCTGCCGCACCGTATCACTGATAATGTAATTATCCGCCCACATGATCTTGCCGTCGGGCTGTTCCGGCACCCGCTTCCAGTATTCGCCCATGGGAATATCGTTAAACCCTTTAACTTGCAGAGCGTCGATATGTGACCAGAAAGGCCCGCCCGACTCAGGGTGCGTCCCCAAGCCGTGTTTATGGGCCAACTCCTGCATCCGTTGAAAATGTGCATCCGCGTACAAGTCCCCAATCGTCCGCCGGTAATCCCATAAAAACCGATTGGATATTTCCCGACTGTCCACGATCTTCCCCGTTAACACCGGATAATAAGACTGCGGATCATATCCACGCCGCTTGATGAATTCTTCTGGAAAGTTCGGCGTCCAGGTCATTTGCAAGTGATTCGGACCACAAACCTCGAAGCTGTCCTCATGCACATACTTCAACGTTTCCCCCGCCAGCGGCTTGACGTCTTCAACCATCTTGCCCGCCGTCTCGGCGAAATGCATGTCCATCGCCTCGGGACTGAAATAATCAATCTCGTATCCCTGTGGCTCCGGATTCGCCGCTTTGGTCTTGGCCCCCAACAATGTGTATCCCACGCGCAATATCGTCCATTTCCCCAACGGCACCTCCCAGTCCAGCCGACCGTCCCTACCGAGTCTCTCCGTCAAATCAATGGTCTGGTCACTTTTGCAATGTGCCTCCCCAGGTTCAGACGGTTCATACTCATAAAATCTTTCCGGCGGACAAAAGGCAAATTTCCTTGCCGCTTTTAATTCCCAGTTCTTGATCTTCGCATCTTTAGCCCGATCATCCGGCTGGGGATAGGCAAGCACAGCCACATCACGATAGTAATCCTTTTCCCACACTTCCGGCCGCGGCAATTTAAGAGTTTTCCGCTCCGCCCCTTCCACTTGCATTGACGACCACACCAACGTTTTGGCGGCATGCTTCGCCGTAACCCAGGTCCCCCCGGCATCCCAGCCGTGACAAAGATTAACCCCTACCGTGATACCCAGCCGATCCGCTTCTTTGATCGCGTGCCTGAACAACTCCCGCCATTCCTCACTCATAAACAGCGGCCCCATCGGCGCATCTTTCCCTTCACCGGCGTCGAACAACAACACACCCGCGATTCCCTGGCGCTTCATCTCCTCCAGATCCCGGGTGATCCCCTCTCGGCTCGCATTGCTGTTCAGCCACCACCAATAGGCCCACGGCTTGGCCGAATCCGGCGGATCAACAAATCCCTCTTCCATTTTGTCCCCTGCCGACACCGCCGACGCCAATAACCCGACCAGCATCATCATCGCGCATAAAAGATATACCTTTTTGGACATGTCTGTTCCTTCCAATTGTTGATTCTGTACGTACTTCTGACCGGAAGGATATCCGTAATAAGTATCCACGCCAAGAGGGGCTATCCACTGAAACGATTATTAATGTGCTCCCATTACTTCAAAGGCTGCTGACCGAAGTGGACGCGCATGCG